>CALGIL010000253.1 GCA_937914895.1 uncultured Angelakisella sp. | reverse complement strand
GGTGGAGGTGGCCGGCGGCGTGTATTTTTATGCCGAGGCGGACCGCTGCGGGCTCCGGCGCAGGCCGGAGGAGGCCCCCGCCTTTTGTCTGCCCATCCCACGGGAGGCCCTCCTTAAAGGCGGGATTTATCCGGCGGTGGGGAAGAAGCGGGTAAAAATCGCAATTTTTCACAGTTTGGCAGAAGAAAACCCTGAAAAAATTAACAAACGCCTATTCAACAACGCGCTGGATTGTGATAGAATAAAAGACAATGTAACGCTTAGAACCAAAAAGGACGGCGACCGCATTTTTCTGGCGGGGGGCGCGGGCACCAGGCTGCTGAAGAAGTATTACCAGGAGGCGGGCATTCCCCCCGGGGAGCGCGCCCGGATGCTGGTGCTGGCGGACCGGGACGGGCCGCTGTGGGCCGAGGGACTGGGCGTCCACCGGCGGGCGGCCCCCGGCGCACAGACCGCGGCGGTGCTGACCATTGACGTATTGGAGGGGCAAGAGGATGGTTGAAAATGAAATCAAGCAAATTTTGCTGACCCAGGAGCAGCTGGCCCAAAAGGTGGCCGAGCTGGGGGCGCAGATCACCCGGGACTATCAGGGCAAGAAGCTCATGGTCATCAGCGTTCTCAAGGGCTCGGTCATTTTTCTGGGGGAGCTGATCCGCTGCATCGACCTGCCCCTGGTGGTGGATTTTATGGCGGTTTCCAGCTATGGGGCCGGCGTAAAAACCTCCGGAGTGGTCAAAATAATCAAGGATTTGGATATGCCGGTGGAAGGATATGACATTTTGGTGGTGGAGGACATCCTGGACAGCGGCATGACCCTCAGCTACCTCACCGAGCTGCTGATGGACCGCAAGCCCAGCAGCATTAAAATTGCCACCCTGCTGGATAAGCCCGAGCGCCGCCGCAACACCATGAAGGCGGATTACGTGGGGTTTGTCATCCCCGATGAATTTGTGGTGGGGTACGGACTGGACTACAACGAGCATTACAGGAATCTCCCCTATGTCGGGGTGCTGAATCCCGCGGTGTACGCCGGAAAATAACGGCTGCACCAACGTAAGGACTGTTAGGAGTGAAATAATTGGGCCCAAACAACAGGCGCGGCACCTATATTTACGCAATCGTGATGCTGATTCTGGCCATGGTCATCTTCCAGTTTATCAACGGTGCCAGTGTGACTCCCCCGGTGGAGTACAATCAGATCATCGGTTATTTTCAGCAGGAAAAAGTTGCCCAGTACCGTCTGGACTTTAATACCCGCGAGCTTTCCTATGTGCTAAAGGAGGAGCGGGACCTGGCCAGAAGCGAGGGCCGGGAGCCCAAGGCGGTGGTGACCACCGTGCCGGACATCAACCTCTTTGTGCGGGATGTCCACGAGCTGGTCAACGAATATAACGAGAAGCACCCGGGGGACCCCGTCGTCCAGTACTACGTCCCCATCAAAGAGCCCTCGCCGCTGCTCAACTGGGTGCCCATGCTGCTGCTGGCGGGCTCCATGATCTTCATGTGGTACCTCATCATGCGGCAGACCCGGGGCACGGGTAATCCCCTGTCCTTTTCCAAGGCAAAGCCCAAACAGCCCGACGACAAAAACCGCATCACCTTTGACGATGTGGCCGGCGCCGACGAGGAAAAGCAGGAGCTGGAGGAAATTGTCGAGTTCCTGAAGACCCCCGAGCGCTTTAACAGCCTGGGGGCCCGCATTCCCAAGGGCGTGCTGCTCATGGGCCCTCCGGGCACCGGCAAAACCCTGCATATAAACCGCGT
>CALGIL010000252.1 GCA_937914895.1 uncultured Angelakisella sp. | reverse complement strand
GACCAAGCCCAGAGATTCTTTGCTCTCTCGTTGTTCAGTTTTCAGGGCGCAATTACCCTCTTCTATGCAATTGAAGATGGACGATGGATACTTGTCGGTTTTCAGTTGCCATCATGGCCGGTGTTTATGACAGTGAGGTCCCACCCGTTCCCATTCCGAACACGGAAGTTAAGCTCACTTGTGCCGATGATACTTGGCGGGCAGCCGCCTGGGAAAGTAGGTCAGCGCCGGCTCCAAAGGTCGTCTCCAGTAGGGGGCGGCTTTTTCTTTGCCCGATTTGCGAAGGCAAAGCCGCCCAGCCGGCCGCGGCGCCGGCGTGCCGGATACTTTGTGTTCCCCTATGGCAAAGCCATGGGATTTATGGTATATTGTAGATGCTTTCCGGCATGGCCGGAGGGGGCTTGGGAATAAAGGGCGAGGGGAAGCACAATGCGTATCGACCGCAACAATGGACGATTCTTTTTGCTGCAGGTGCTGTTTTGGGCGGCATACTGCGTTTTGTTTGGCTATACCGTCACCATTTTCGGGGCCTACGGCTACTCCGCCCAGGCCTGCGGCATCGTTACCACCCTGCAGTACATTGTGCTGCTGGTGGCACAGCCCGTCTATGGGTATTTGATGGACAACCTGGTATCTCCCAAGTGGTTTTTTGTGGGGCTGATGGTCCTGGGGGGATTGGGCGCCCTGGGTTTGCCCTGGGCCTTTACCCAGCCCATGCCCATTTTGATGGGGTACTTTTTGGTGCTGTCCTTTTTTATCTTCTGTGCGCCGGCGGTGGCGGAGACCTGGTGCATCTCGGTGATCAACTATACCCCCGGCATGGACTACGGGCTGGTGCGCAGCGGCGGGTCCATCTCCTATGCCGTCACCGGCCTTATTACGGGGAACATCATCGCCCCCCTGGGCATCCGGTCGCTGTTTGGCATCCATGTGGCGGTGGCGCTGCTGGCGGCGGCGCTGGCCGTCACCCTGCCGGACCCGGTAAAGCTGCGGGAGCACTCCTCCCTGACCCTGGAAAAGCCCCCCAGGGTGTCCTTTGGCAAGGCCATTGGATTTCTGCTGAAAAACAAGCCCTTTGTCATTTATACCCTGTGCATGACCTGCTACAACTTTGCCTCCCGGGCCACCCAGGTGTATATGCCCATCATCCTGGCCGGGGCCGGCGGCGGGGACGCCCACTACGGCCTCTCCCTCTTCATCGCCTCCGGGGGCGAGATGCTGGTCATGCTGTGGGTCTCCCGCCTCGTTGTCCGGGGGGTGCGCATGGAAAGGCTGTTCGGCACGGCCCTGGCCATTTTTGTGGTGCGCTTTTTTCTGCTGGCCGCCGTCAATAACCTGTGGGTGATTTTGGCCGGGCAGGTGCTGCTGTCGGTGGGCTTCGGCCTTCAGGTGCGGGTACACACCCAATACCTGTCCCAGATTACCCCCGAAGGGTACCAGGGCACCGCTATCCTTCTGTGCGCCTCGGTGGCGTCGGGCCTGGGCGCCATGCTGGGCAACTACTGCGGCGGCGAGATGATTGAGCAGATGGGCACCCAGCCCTACCTGTACCTGTGCGCGGCGGTGCTTCTGGTGGGCTTTCTGCTGTTTTTGCCCACGGTGCTGTCGGTGCGCCGCCAGGAAAAAGAGGAGGCGGCGCGGTTTTTGCTGCGGCAGCTGGAGGAGGAGCGGCCCTAGGGCCGCCCTTTATAAGGCGGCGGGCCGGATGATGCCCATGGGCGTCTGCTGGTCCGACTGGCCCAGGGGGTTGTCCCGCAGCACCCGCACCAGCCAGGCCTTGTCCAGCTCCGGGTGAGAAACGCCCAGGATATTTCCCCCCAGGTCGTTGATGTCCACCACGGCCACCGGACAGCCGCAGCCCCGGGAGAGGGCCCGGGCGGCCTGGTCCGGGTCGGCGGGGCCCAGGACGACGTATTGGTTGTAGGGGGGAATGGTGCAGTCGCAGGGGCCGTCAATGGAGCGGGCCTTGTCCCCGGCCACGCGGTAAAACCAGCCCCGGCGGCCAAACAGCTTGCCCACCGCCGAGACCAGCGCGGCAAACAGAATCCGGACAACGCCGCATTCCCGCAGCGCCATCTCCATGGTCTCCGGCATGCTCAGGCCGATGCCGTAGGGGTTTTTGTAGACAAACCGGGACAGAAAGCGGGCCAGCCGGCGGGGCTTTATGTCCTTTATGGGAATGGCCCGCCGCTGGGTGCAGGCCACCGCCTTTTCGGAAATAAAGGCGATGTCCCCCTCTCGCACCAGGGGGAACAGATACTGCCGGGCCAGCGCTTCCAGCTGGTCCCGGTCGGTGATTAAGTGGGTTTTTACGGGAATGCGGGCGTACTGCCGGCCGTCGGTCTCGACGACCAGGGCCTTTCCTTCGTTGGCCTGTTCCATGGTTTATAAGAGCCCCCTTTTGATTCCTTTTATCCAAGCAGTATACCATATTTGCCCCCGGGCAACAAGGAAAAAACGCCGCCCCGGACATTTGACAATCACGGTGAGAATGGGTTAAAATAATAGGATAAAGAATGGGGCCCCAAAGGCCCCTTACAGGGAAGGAACACAGCCCATGATCAGAAGCATGACCGGGTACGGCCGCGCCCAGGCGGTGGTGGACGGCCGGGACATTACGGTGGAGATCCGCGCCGTCAATCACCGGTATTTCGAGTGGTCCTGCCGGATGTCCAGGGCCTACGGCTATTTGGACGAAAAGCTGAAAAGCCTGACCCAGCAGTCCATTTCCCGGGGAAAGGTGGACTGCAGCCTCACCATCCAGACGGTGGAGGGGGGCGGCACCGATATTGAAATCAACCACGACCTGGCTCGGGACTACGCCCAGGCCCTGCGGGCACTGGGCAGGGAGCTGGACCTGCGGGACGACCTGTCCATTTCCGCCATGGCGCGGTTTTCGGACATCTTTATTGTCCGCCGCACCCCCGACGACGAGGAGGAGGTCTGGCGCGGGGTCCGGGAGGTGGCCGCCCAGGCCCTGGAGCAGTTTGTGCAGATGCGCCGCGCCGAGGGGGAGAAGCTGAAGGAGGATGTTCTGGGCCGTCTGGACGCCATCGGGGAGATGGTGGGGACGGTGGAGGAGCAGAGCCCCCGCACCGTGGCGGCCTACCGCGCCAGGCTGACCGCCAAGCTGCAGGAGGTGCTGGAGCAGAGGCCCCTGGACCAGCAGCGGATTATTGCCGAGGCGGCCATTGTGGCCGAGCGGCTGGCGGTGGACGAGGAGACCGTGCGGCTGCGCAGCCACATGGGACAGCTCCGGGAGATTTTGGGCACCTCCGACGCCGTGGGGCGCAAGCTGGACTTTTTGGTCCAGGAGATGAACCGGGAGGCCAACACCATTGGCAGCAAGTGCCAGGACGTGACCATCTCCCAGACGGTGGTGGACATGAAAAGCGAAATTGAAAAAATCCGGGAGCAGATTCAAAACATCGAGTAGGAGGGTCCCATGAAACTCATCAACATCGGTTTTGGCAACATGGTCTCCGCCAGCCGGCTGGTGGCCATTGTCAGCCCCGAATCCGCCCCCATCAAGCGGATTATCCAGGACGCCCGGGAGTCGGGCAGCCTTATCGACGCCACCTATGGGCGCAGGACCCGGGCGGTCATCATCACCGATTCGGACCACGTGATTTTATCCGCGGTGCAGCCCGAGACAGTGGCCAACCGCATTGTGGATTACGACGACGAGGAGGAGCTGGAGGAGGGATGAAGGAGCATCAGGGCATTTTGGTGGTCTTTTCGGGGCCGTCCGGCGCCGGCAAGGGCACCGTGCTGGGAGAATATTTTAAGCGGTGCCCCGACACCGTCTATTCCATTTCCGCCACCACCCGCCCCCCGCGGCCGGGGGAGGTGGACGGGACCCATTACCACTTTCTGTCCAAGGCGGCCTTTGAGGCCCTTATCGACAACGGCGGGGTCCTTGAATACACCATTTACAACGGCCACTACTACGGCTCCCCCGCCGCGCCCATCCGCAGGGAGCTGGAGCAGGGCCGGGACGTCATCCTGGAAATCGAGGTCAAGGGCGCCCTGCAGGTGCGGGCCCGCTTTCCCGAGGCGCTGAGCATCTTTGTGATGCCCCCCTCCTTTGCGGAGCTGCGCCGGCGGCTGGTGGGCCGGGGCACCGAGACCGAGGAGCAGATCCGGGACCGGCTGCTGACCGCCCGGCAGGAGGTGGCCATGGCCGCCGACTACGACTATATTATTGTCAACGATGTGGTAAAGGATGCCGCCGCCCGCCTGGAGACCATCATCAAGGCGGCAAAATGCAGCAAAAAATTCAGTCAGGAATTTATCAAGGAGGTGCTGGAAGATGCTTAGGCCTTCCATGTCCCAGATTTTAAAGCCCGGCGAAAGCTATTATGAATTTGTGGTGGCGGTGGCCCGCAAAGCCCGTGAGATTGCCGCCGAAGCCGAGGAAGACGGAATTTCTTTGGAGGAAAAACCCGTGGCCATGGCGGTGGACCTGTTTGCCAGCGGCGAGGTAAAGCTGTCCGACCTGGACATCACCACCGAAAGCGCCCACACCGGCGGCCACTGAGAGGCGGGATGAATACGATGCTGCAGGGAAAGAACATTGTCCTGGGGGTGTCCGGGGGCATTGCCGCGTACAAGGCCGCGGCCCTTTGCAGCGCCCTGGTAAAGGCGGGGGCCTCGGTGGACGTCATCATGACCGAAAACGCCGCCAAGTTTGTGGGGCCCATGACCTTTTCCACCCTGACGGGCCACAGTGTCAGCGTGGACACCTTTGCCCGGGTGGAAAAATACGATGTCAGCCATATCGCCCTTGCCCAAAAGGCGGACCTGTTTGCGGTGGCCCCCGCCACGGCCAACATCATTGCCAAAATGGCCCACGGCATTGCCGACGATATGCTGTCCACCACCCTTCTGGCCAGCCGCGCCCCCAAGCTGGTGGCCGCGGCCATGAATACCGGCATGCTGGACAACCCCGCCACCCAGGCCAACATTGCCACCCTGCGGGGCTGGGGCGTGGAGTTTATTGACGGCAGCGACGGCAGGCTTGCCTGCGGCGACGTGGGCCGGGGCCGCATGGCCGAGCCCGAGGAAATTGTGGACCGGATGGAGCGGATGCTGACCCCCAAGGACTTGGAGGGAAAGCGGGTGCTGGTTACCGCCGGCCCCACCCGGGAGGCCCTGGACCCGGTGCGCTTTTTAAGCAACCACAGCACCGGCAAAATGGGCTATGCCCTGGCCCGGGCCGCCCGCAACCGGGGGGCCCAGGTGACCCTTGTCTCGGGGCCGGTGGGGCTGCAGGCCCCGGCGGACGTGGTTTTGGTGCCCGTTGTCAGCGCCCAGGAAATGTTTGAGGCGGTGCGCCGGGAGCTGTCCGGGGCGGATATTATCATCAAGGCGGCGGCGGTGGCGGACTATGCCCCCAAAGCCGAGGAGCCGGAAAAAATGAAAAAGACCGACCAGGACCTGACCCTGGAGCTTACAAGGACCCGGGATATTCTGTCCTGGATTGGGCACCACCGCCGTCCGGGCCAGGTGGTGGTGGGCTTTGCCATGGAGACCCGGGACCTGCTGGAAAACGCCGCCCAAAAGCTGGCCGCCAAAAACACGGACCTTATGGTGGCCAATTCCCTGCGGCAGGAGGGAGCGGGCTTTGGGGTGGACACCAACATTGTCACCCTCCTTACCCGGGACGGCGCCGAGGAGCTGCCCCTGATGAGCAAGTTTGAAGTGGCGAACCGTATACTGGACAGGGTGCTGGCGCTGGCGGAATAAGGTTTTGCCCTGTGGGGCGGGGTCTGCTTTTAGACAAAGTTATTCTTTTTTACTCTATGGGGTGTAACCCCAAAGCCTTTGCCCTCCGGGCGGGCCCCATGGGTATAGCTTTCCGGCTGTCCGCCCTGGCCGTGACGTGGGCCGCCTTTTGCTGGTTACTTTCCAGCAATGGAAAGGTACCAAAGATTGCCGGGGTTCCCCCAGATTCCCCTGACCCACAGGTGCTTTTTTCCATTACTATGCTTTGTAACCAAGCCAACCTTTCTCCACTTTTGTCCGGGCAAAAGTGGCAAAACCCGCCGGGGGAAACCCCCGGGCCCTCATGGATATGGTTTTTTGTTGTCCGTCCTGGCCGTACCAGGGGGTACCTTTTGTTTGTTACTTTCCAGCAATGGAAAGGTACCAAAGATTGCCGGGAGGCCCTCCGAGATGCTTTTTTGTGTTGCTATGCTTTGTAACCGAGCCAACCTTTCTCCACTTTTGTCCGGGCAAAAGTG
>CALGIL010000251.1 GCA_937914895.1 uncultured Angelakisella sp. | reverse complement strand
CCAGGATGTTGGTCTGGAAGGCGATGTCCTCGATGACCTTGGTAATGCTGGCAATCTGGCTGGAGGAGGAACCGATCTCCGCCATGGCCTTGGTCAGCTGCTCCATATGGGCGTTGCCGGCGCTTGTCCCTGCCCCCGCCTGCTGCACGGACTTGGAGGCGGACCGCACCGTGGCCGAGTTTTCCGCCGCCTGTCCCGCAATTTTTTCCACCGAAGCGGCCAGCTCCTCCACCGAGGCGGCCTGTTCGGTAGAGCCCGCCGCCAGGGCCTGGGCCCCGCTGGATACCTGGTCGGAGCCGGTGGCCACCTGCTCGGCGGCGGTGTTGATATGCCGCAGGGTATCGCCGAGGGTATCCCGCATCCTGCGCATGGAGCCCACTAGAGGGGCGTAATCGCCCACATAGCTTTTTTCGCTGCCGCTGTCCACCGCAAAGTTGCCGTCCGCAAAGGCGCTCAAACCGGCTGAAAGGTCGGTGATGATGGTTTTTAAGGTGTCGGACATGCGCTGGAAGGTCTGGGCCAGCACCCCCACCTCGTCCCTGGAATGGATGGCGAGCTGAACGTTAAGGTCCCCCTGGGCCAGCTTGTCGGCGGCCTCCACCACCTGCACGATGGGTTTGGAGATGCCGCGGGAGATGAGCGTCCCCACCAGCATGGCCAGCAGTACACCGGCGGCTACGCCCACGATCATGATGAGCTCGGAGGACGCTGCCAGCTTGGCGTTGGCCGCAATCTCGTTGGCGGCGTCCTCGCTGTTGTACGCCACCAGGCCGTCAATGGCGCTCTCCACCGCCTGGGCCAGGTTGTTCAGCTTGCCCCCGTCGCTTAAGGTGCGGTAGGCGTCCGCCTGACGCTGGGGGTCCAGGGCGGCGGGGCTGGCCATAAAGCTGTCTGACTCCTTGCCAAAATCGGTCAGGGCGGATTCAAGGGCTTTTACCAGCGCGCGCTCCTGCTCCACCTCCTCCGCCTTATAGCCATCCAGCATGGCGTTGTATTTGACCATACTCTCCACTATGACGGCCTTGTGGCGGTTGACCGCTTCTATACTGGCATCCTTCTTTATCCGGGTGTCGGCCAGGGCAATTTCAAACAGGTCCGCCCGCAGCTCCTGAAAATTGGTGCTGGCCTGCTCCATGCTGTCCAGGGCAATAACCGTATCCTCAAACGCAAGGGCGTATGACCCGCCCACCCGGTTGAGGGCTATGATGCCCACGGCACCCACCGCGCCCGCAATAAGCGCCACAATAAGGAACCCCAGGGTGATTTTGACGCCGATCTTCATGTTCCTAAACCCCTTCATGACTTCCACTCTCCTCTGGTCGTTTTAAAAAATGCCAAGGGACACCGTGCCATGGACTGCCGCAGCCCCTGATTTGGGCGGCCATCCGCGGCCGCCGCTCCGGCGGGATGCTGTAAAAAAGCCCTTATGCAGACACCTCCCAAACTGCTCCTTGCTCCGGAAAACATTCCAGCGGCCCCCCGGACCACATAATTTTGGTTCTGTTGTAGTTTAACAGAGCTCATGCCGGTACTTGTGACCGGAAGCGCGGTGGAAAACCAATAAAGGCGCAACAAACAAGCCGGCTGAAGGCTATCATTTCTGCCGGCTTGTTGGTCATGTGGAAAAGTGATAAATTTAATTTTTAATAATTATTTTCCATGGATATAATTACCATTTTTATAAAATAGCGGTTGGTATTTGTCCACTTGTGTCGAATAAGGGTAAAGGATAACAACAGAACCAAAATTATGTGACCACAAGCCCCATATGCTCGATGCGCCGCGCATGGACGGCGCCGCTTTCCATGGTATAAATCCGGGTGGTGTTGATGTTGGAGTGGCCCAACAGGTCCGCCAGCCGGTCCAGGTCCTTTTCCAGGGTGTAATAGGTCCGGGCAAACAGATGGCGCAGGTTGTGGGGAAATACTTTGCCCGGCGCCACCCCCGCGCTTTGGCAAAGGGCCTTCATATCCCGCCAGATGTTGGAGCGGTCCAGGGGCTTGCCCGTCTTGGTGACAAACACGGGCCCGGCTGTGCGGTCCTGCCCCTTTGCGTACTGCGCCAGCGCCCGCCGCAGCTTTTCCGGCAGAAAAATGGTGCGCGTCTTGCCCTTGCAGCTGACCACCGCGCGGCCCGTGCGCACCGCTTCCACGGTGATAAACCGCAGCTCCGACACACGGATGCCGGTGGCGCAGATGGCCTGAAGCACCAGGGAAAGGCGCTGATTGCCCGCCTTTTCCGCCGCCCGCACCAGACGCAGGTACTCCTCCCGGGTCAGCTCCTTATCCGCCCGGCAAAACAGATCCCTCTGTATCTTTAGGGGCCTGACCTTCAGGTCCGGCCAGCCGGCAAAATCCCAAAGGGTATTGGCCGCCGCCAGCATGGTATTGACGCTGGCTGCGGCATGGGTCTTCGTAAGGCTCTCCTTCCACTGGATCAGCGCGCCCTTGGTGGCCGGCTGGCCCCGCAAAAATACGCACAGCGCCGTCAGGTCACGGGTGTATTTTTCAATGGTGGCCGCGCTTTTTTCCTGCTCCCGCAGATAAGCGGCGAAGCGCCTGATCAGTTCCGGCGTAATTTCGCGGCTTTTCTTGGTCCGGGGCATAACAACATCTCCTTCCTATACTTAGGCAATAGGAGAATTATACCATTTTATTGGGCAATGGGCGGTGGGAGCCGTCCACCTCGGCTATGGAAAATTTTTCCATGGCCTGTTGTTCTATCCCTCCCCACGCCGGGTGAAAATTGGGCCAGGGGAGGCAAAACGGCCCTTTCTACCCCGGAGAAGTTCCTAATGTCCAAGAAATGTCAGTTCTGTCTTCTACAAATCTCCGCTCCCGGCGAATATAATGGAAGCAGAGTGGGGCGCCCCGTCCCCTCTGACGATACAACGCGGAAAGAAGGAGAATTGTGCCATGAAGAAATTCCTTGTGTGCATCCTCGCTTTTACCATGGTCCTGGGCCTGACGGCCTGCGGCGGCCAGCCGGCTGCCCCCGGCCAGAGCTCGGGCACCCCCGCCGAGGAACCCTCCGGCGGCGAAGCCCCCCAGCACAGCGGCACGGTGGTGGTGTATTCCCCCCATGACGCCGACCCCCTGAACGCGGGCGTCAACGAGTTTATGGCGGCCTACCCCGACATCGAGGTCCAGGTTGTGGCCGCCGGCACCGGCGAGCTGCTGGCCCGGGTCAAGGCGGAATCCGAAAACCCCCTGGGCGACGTCCTGTGGGGCGGCGGCGCCGACTCTCTGGCCGCCTTCAAGGATTATTTTGACGCCTACGTCTGCGCCAACGATTCCTTTATCGACGAGGCCTACAAGGACAAGGACGACAAGTGGATCGGCGAATCGCCCCTGCCCATGATCATCTTCTACAATAAGGAGCTGGTGCCCGAGGACAAGGTCCCCCAGACCTGGGACGACCTGCTGGACCCCCAGTGGAAGGGCAAGATCGCCTTTGCCGACCCGGCCAAATCCGGCTCCGCCTACACCCAGCTGTGCACCATGATCCTGTCCCACGGCGGCCCCGACGGCGGCGGCTGGGACTTTGTCCAGAAGTTTTACGCCAACCTGGACGGCAAGGTGCAGTCCAGCTCCGGCAACGCCCATAAGCTGGTGGCCGACGGGGAGTACGCCATCGGCGTCACCATCGAAAAATCCGGCATTTTGTACGAGGGCAACGATAAGGTCGCCTTTGTATACCCCCAGGGCAACTCCGCCGTCCCCGACGGCGTGGCCCTGATTAAGGGCTGCCCCAACCCCGACAACGCCAAGCTGTTTATCGACTTTGTCACCGGCAAGGACTGCCAGACCAGCCAGTCCCGGGACTTTGGCAGACGCCCCGTCCGCAGCGATATGGATACCGGCGGCCTGCTGCCCCTGGACCAGCTGAACCTGGTGGACTATGACTTTGACTGGGCCGCCAGCCAAAAAGAGGCCATCATCGAAAAGTGGCAGGAGATTGTGGTGGGCTAAGGCCCGCCTGCCCATGGGCGCCGGGGGGTATTTCCTGAGAAATGCCCCCCGCTTTTCCCATTTCTAAACCAGCCGCCGGGGGCGCGGTCTACTTGGAGGTGTGACATGAGCCACAACGTAAAGATTGAGGAAGCGGTCAAACGCTATGGGGATTTTGCCGCGGTGGACGGGGTCAGCCTGGACATCAGCCAGGGGGAATTTTTTACCCTGCTGGGCCCCTCCGGCTGCGGGAAAACCACCCTGCTGCGGATGATTGCGGGCTTTAACACGGTGGATGGGGGCGGCATTTATTTTGACGGCCGCCTGATGAACCATGTGGAGGCCCACAAGCGGGACATCGGCATGGTGTTCCAAAACTACGCCATCTTCCCCCACCTGACGGTGGCGGAAAACGTGGCCTACGGCCTGAAGGCCAAAAAGGTGCCCAAAAACGAGATTGGGCCCCGGGTGACCGAGGCCCTGGAGCTGGTACAGATCGAGCCCCTGCGGGACCGCCGTCCCAACGAGCTTTCCGGCGGGCAGCAGCAGCGGGTGGCCCTGGCCCGTGCCTTTGTCATCGAGCCGGGGGTCCTGCTGATGGACGAGCCGCTGAGCAACCTGGACGCAAAGCTGCGGGTGCAGATGCGCACCGTCATTAAAAAGCTGCAGCGGCGCCTGGGCATTACCACCATTTATGTCACCCACGACCAGGAGGAGGCCCTGTCCATCTCGGACCGCATTGCGGTGATGAACCACGGCCAGATTATGCAGGTGGGCACCCCCGAGGAGATTTATAAGCGGCCGGAAAATTCCTTTGTGGCCGGCTTTATCGGCATTTCCAACTTCATCCCCTGCCATGTGGCGGAAAACGACGGCAAAACCGCCGCGGTGCGGGTGGGCGAGGAGCTTTCCTTCGACCTGCCGGTATCCTCCGGCTACACCGGGGAGGCCGTCCTGTCCGCCCGGCCGGAGCAGCTGTTCTTTTCGGACCGGGGCCTGCCGGGCCGGGTGGAGATCTCCACCTTTCTGGGGGATTTTGTGGAGTACGAAATCCAGCTGCACAGCGGGCAGACCATTCAGCTTAACGAGTACACCAAGGACGTCCAGGAGGTCCGCCCCGACGGGCTGGAGGTCTTTGTGGGCTTTGACCCCCGCCGGATCAGCCTGTACGCCGGGCAGGAGGGAAAGGGGGCGCTGCTGTCATGCTGACCACATCGCCGTCCCCCCTGACAAAAAAGTCCTTTCGCCTGGACTTTTGGGCCCTGGTTAAAATTTTGGTGGTGCTGGCACTTTTCTGCTTTCTCATCTACCCCTTTTCCTCGCTGATCTACCGCAGCTTTTTTTCCGCCAAGGAAGAGGGCTTTACCCTGTACAACTACATCCGCTTTTTTACCAAGGAGTATTATCTGCGCACCCTGGGCAACAGCCTGTTTGTCTCCTTTACCACCACCCTGACCGCCGTGGCCCTGGGGGTGCCCATGGCCTACCTGATGACCCGGTACAACGTCATGGGCAAAAATCTCCTGCACATCATGATCATCATGTCCCTGATGTCCCCGCCCTTCATCGGGGCGTATTCCTGGATTATGCTGTTTGGGCGCGCGGGGTGGGTGACCAAATTTTTTGCGGGCCTTGGCATCCATACGCCCACCATCTATGGCAGGCTGGGCATTATTCTGGTCTTTACCTTCAAGCTGTTCCCCTATGTCTACCTGTATGTATCCGGGGCCCTGTCCAGCATCGACAGCTCCCTGGAGGAGGCCGCCGAAAACCTGGGCTCGGGCAAGCTGCGGCGGCTGATGACCGTCACCCTGCCGGTGGTGCTGCCCTCTATTGCGGCGGGGGCCGTCATGGTGTTTATGACCTCCCTGGCGGATTTTGGCACCCCCATGCTCATCGGCGAGGGCTACCCCGTGCTGCCGGTGCTGGTGTACAACGAGTACATGAGCGAAATGGGCGGCAACGCCAACATGGCCAGCGCCCTGTCGGTGATTGTGGTCACCTGCTCCACCGCGGTGCTGCTGGTGCAGCGGTGGCTGGTATCCAAAAAGAACTATGTGATGACCGCCATGCGGCCGCCCCAGGTGGTGCGGCTGCGGGGGGGGATGCGGGCCCTTGCCACCCTGCCGGTGGCCCTGGTCACCTTTGTCGGGTTTCTGCCCCAGGTGGTGGTGCTGTACTGCTCCTTCCGCAATACCGCCTTTTCCGGCTTTGTGGAGGGCTTTGGCCTGCAAAGCTACATCACCATTGCCAACCGGCTGGGCACCAACATTAAAAACACCTATGTCTTTGCCTGCATCGCCATTGTCATCATCCTGCTGCTGGGCATGCTGATGTCCTATGTCATCGTCCGGCAAAAGGGCAAAATCGGCGCGTTTTTTGACCTTCTGATCATGTTCCCCTATGTCATCCCCGGCGCGGTGCTGGGCATCAGCCTCATTGTGGCCTTCAACCGCCAGCCCGTGGTCCTAACCGGCACGGCGGCCATTATGGTCATCGCCCTGGTGGTCCGTAAATTGCCCTATACCGTCCGGTCGGGCAGCGCCTTCCTCCACCAGATGGACCCCAGCATTGAGGAGGCGTCCATCAACCTGGGGGTGTCGCCCTCCAAGACCTTCTTTACCGTCACCGCCCGCCTGATGGCGCCGGGCCTCCTGTCCGGGGGCATCCTCAGCTGGATCACCTCCATCAACGAGCTCAGCTCCTCCATCATGCTGTACGGCGGCCGCACCTCCACCATCTCGGTGGCCATTTACACCGAGGTGGTGCGCAACAGCTACGGCACCGCCGCGGCCCTGGCCTCCATTCTGACGGTGACCACCGTCGTCTCCATGCTGGTCTTCCTCCGGGTAAGCAAGGGCAGGGTGTCCATTGTCTGACGGAGCGGTCCATGGTATCATGGGTACGGTGGGGGCGGACGCCCCCGGACCAGAGAGGAGACACGGTATGATCCGGCACATTGTATTTGACATGGGCAATGTCCTTATCCCCTTCCAGCCAGAGGCCTACATCCGGCTGTATACCGACGACCCCGGGGACCAGGCGCTGCTGCTGGCCGAGCTATTTGGGTCGGTGGAGTGGGTACAGGGGGACCGGGGCATCCTGACCCCCCAGGAGGCGGCACAGTCCGTCTGCCGCAGGCTTCCCGAGCACCTCCACCAGGCGGTGCGGCAGATGTACCAAAACTGGCACGAGTACCTGCGCCCCCCCTTTGCGGACATGGAGGCGCTGGCCCGGGACCTGAAAGCGGCGGGGTATAACCTCTACCTGCTGTCCAACACCAGCAAGGCCTTCCACCACTTCCGCAAAAACATCCCGGCCCTGGACTGCTTTGACGGCACCCTGATTTCGGCGGACGTGGGACTGCTGAAGCCAAACGAGGAGATTTTCC
>CALGIL010000250.1 GCA_937914895.1 uncultured Angelakisella sp. | reverse complement strand
CCGCCGCATGGACCTTTCGGTCTATGCGGCGGCTTTTATCCTGTATCCACATGCCGTTTTTTACAGCGGGATGCTCGCCAGTATCCGGCGTACCTCTTCGATTCGTTCAAGCAGCCTGGGCTGAATCTCGGGGTAGGTCCACCGGGTGGGCAAATCGTCGGTGAGCAGAATGCGCTCTATTTCCAGGTCGGGCAGCTCTCCAAGCTCTTCGATAGCCGCAAAATACAGCATTCCAAAGCTTTCCTCGCCGTCCTTTACCACCGAATACACACCCATGTTCAGCAGCTCGAAGTCTATGGCTCCGGTCTCCTCCCACAGCTCCCGTTTGGCGGTGTCCTCGATGCGCTCACCCATTTCCCGGTGGCCGCCGGGGCACTCGTAGGTATCCCGCTGCTTATGCCTGCAAAACACCCACTGGCCCTTGTATTTGGCTGCCACCACCGCAAATTGCAGCAGAGCGTCGTCCACCGCTTTGCGGTCATAAAATTTTACCTCCACCATCCGTACTCCCCCTTTTTGCCGCCGGCCCCGCAGGCCGCCGGGCTGGCGTTTTTGGTCTGCACATCAGAAGAGCGACAGCTGGCTGTGCTCCGGCAGGTCCCCCAGGGCGCCGTGGACCCGCAGAATCTCGATGACCGCCTTGGAGACCCCCGCCCGGGTGGACACCTCGTCCACCGACAGGTAGTCCCCCTGCTCCGCGGCGTTTTGAAGCCCCACGGCGGCAGTGGTGCCCAGACCCTTCAGGCTGGCAAAGGGCAGGCGGATTTTGCCGTCCTGGATGCGGTACTGGGTGGCATGGGACTGAAAGAGGTCCACCGGCAGCAGCTGGATGCCCCGCTGGAGCATCTCATAGACGATCTGGTACATTTCCAGCTGGCTGTCCTCCTTGGGGGTGCGGTCGTTGCCCTTGGCGTACAGCCCGTCGATTTTGGACTTGACCACCCCCCGCCCCTGGAGGGCGGCGCCGGCGTCAAAATCCTCGCCCCGGATGGAAAACACCACCGCGTAAAACTCCATGGGGTGGTACAGCTTATGCCAGCCCAGGCGGATGGCCGAGGTGACATAGGCCGCCGCATGGGCCTTGGGGAACATGTACTTGATTTTAAGGCAGCTGTCGATGTACCACTGGGGCACCCCGTGGTCCAGCATGTCCTGCTTCATTTCCTCGGTAAGCTTTTTGGCCGCCTGACCCTTTCGGGTGATCTCCATAATGGTAAAGGCGGTTTTGGGCTCCATCTTATACTGGATGTGCAGGGCGGTCATAATGCTGTCCCGGGTGCCGATGACCCCGGAGATGTCGCAGGTGCCGCCCGCGATAAGGTCCCGGGCGTTGCCCAGCCAGACGTCGGTGCCGTGGGACAGCCCGGAAATCTGCAAAAGGTCGGAAAAGTTGGCGGGCTTTGCCTCGGCCAGCATCCCCCGGACAAAGCTGGTGCCCATTTCGGGCAGGGCCAGGGTGCCGGTCTCCACCCGGATGTCCGACAGGTCCACCCCCAGCTCCCGGGAGCTGGTAAACAGGCTGTACACCCGGGGGTCGGTCATGGGGATGTCCTCCAGCCTGACCCCGGTGTAGTCCTCCAGATACTTAAGAAGGGTGGGCACATCGTGGCCCAGCTCGTCCAGCTTTAGGATGGTGTCGTGGAGGGAGTGGAAGTCGAAGTGGGTGGTGACGATGTTGCCCTCGGACTTATCCGCCGGGTGCTGCACCGGGCAGAAGTCGTACACCTCATAGTTGCTGGGCACCACCACCATGCCGCCGGGGTGCTGGCCGGTGGTCCGCTTGATGCCGGTGCAGCCCTTAATAAGGCGCTGCTCCTCGGCCCCGGTGACCACCAAACCCTTTTCCTCCAGATAGTGCTTGACATAGCCGAAGGCGGTTTTGTCCGCCACGGTGGAAATGGTGCCGGCCTTAAAGACATGCTGGGACCCAAACAGCTCCTCGGTAAAGGCGTGGGCCCGGGACTGGTACTCCCCCGAGAAGTTGAGGTCAATATCGGGGGCCTTGTCCCCGTCAAAGCCCAAAAAGGTCTCGAAGGGAATCTCGTGGCCGTCCCGGTTCATGGGGGTGCCGCAGTGGGGGCAGTCCTTGGCCGGCAGGTCAAAGCCGGAGCCCACCGAGCCGTCCGTAAAGAATTCGCTGTGCTTACACGTCGGGCAGACATAGTGGGGCGACAGGGGGTTTACCTCCGAAATGCCGGCCATGGTGGCCACAAAGGAGGAGCCCACCGAGCCCCGGGACCCCACCGAGTAGCCATCCTCGTTGGACTTCTGCACCAGCTTTTGGGCGATCATGTACAGCACCGCAAAGCCGTGCTTGGTAATGGAGCCCAGTTCCCGGTTCAGGCGTGCCTCCACAAGCTCCGGCAGGGGGTCGCCGTACAGCTCCTTGGCCCGCTGGGTGGTAATGCGGATGAGCTCGTCCTCCGACCCCTCGATGGTGGGGGTGTAGGTCCCCTCGGGGATGGGGCGGATATACTCGATGCTGTCGGCAATCTTCCCCGGGTTTACCACCACAATCTCCCGGGCGGTGCCCTCCCCCAGATAGGAAAATTCCTCCAGCATGTCGCCGGTGGTGCGCAGGTACAGGGGGGGCTGCAGGTCG
>CALGIL010000249.1 GCA_937914895.1 uncultured Angelakisella sp. | reverse complement strand
GTGTAGCACAGCCCTTGGAGAGGGGCTCTATAAACTACTACTTTATAATACAAGGAGACACAGCATGAGATTCCCTCCGGGGGGCTGCTGCCCTGGCAGGCGGGGTTCTGATTTTATCAAAGGTATACTTTTTTACTCTGCGAAACGCACGGCTTGTTTTTAACCAAGGTTATCCTTTTTTACTCTTTGGGGCAACTCCCCATAGAATAGAAAAGCGATACCTTGGCAAAAAATAAGCCTTGCCCCCGCAGGGCATTACTTCCCTCGAAGAAGGCCCTCCTTATTGTATGGAACTATAATATAAATTATTATACATGGTTTTCATTACCATGTGTAAATATTATCACAACCCAGCCCAAAAGACAAGAGGAAAATAAGAACTTCTGATTTTGCGGCAAGATTTCCGCCGCGTCTTGACGGTGGGCGGCCCGGGGGCTATGATGAAGAGGAAAAATATACCTTAAAAAGGAGACGGCCTATGTCCAGAGTCATTGACAATTTTCTGCGTTATGTCCGGGTGGACACCCAGTCCGCCGATGAAATGGAGCAGGTGCCCAGCACCCCGAAGCAGAAGGTGCTGGCGGCCATGCTGGCGGAGGAGCTGCGGGGGATGGGCGTCACCGACGCCTTTACCGACGAGCACGGCTATGTCTACGGCACCCTGCCCGCCACCCCGGGGCTGGAGGCGCTGCCCGTACTGGGCTTTATCGCCCACATGGACACCAGCCCCGCCGTCAGCGGCAAGGATGTAAAGCCCAGGATTGTGGAACACTATGACGGGGGGGATATTCCCCTGGGGGGCGATTGGGTGCTGTCCCCCGCCGTCTTCCCCGAGCTTGGGGATTATGTGGGGATGGACCTCATCGTCACCGACGGCTCCACCCTGCTGGGCGCCGACGACAAGGCCGGGGTGGCCGAGATTATGGCTATGGTTCAGGTGCTGACGGAAAACCCCGACATCCCCCACGGCACCCTGAAAATCGGCTTTACCCCCGACGAGGAGGTGGGCCGGGGCACCGACTTTTTCGACATCAAAGGCTTTGGGGCGGACTACGCCTACACCGTGGACGGCGGCGCCCTGGGCGAGCTGGAATATGAAAACTTTAACGCGGCCGCCGCCAAGGTGACCTTCCGGGGCAACAGCGTCCACCCCGGCAGCGCCAAGGGCAAGATGATAAACGCCCTGCACCTGGCCATGGAACTCCACCGGATGCTGCCCCCCGCCGAGACACCCGAGCACACCGAGGGCTACGAGGGCTTTTTCCACCTGGACCAGCTGACCGGCGTGGTGGACGAGGCCACCGCCCACTACATCATCCGGGACCACGACCGGGAAAAGTTTGAGGCCCGCAAGGCGGCCTTTGGGCGGATTGTGGATTACCTGCGCGAAAAATACGGCAAAGCCGCCGTGACGGCGGACATCACCGACAGCTATTACAACATGAAGGAATACATCCTGCCCCATATGCACCTTATCGAAAATGCGCGCCTTGCCATGACCGAGCTGGGCATCGAGCCCAGGGTCAACCCCATCCGGGGCGGCACCGACGGGGCCCGGCTGTCCTATAACGGGCTGCCCTGCCCCAACCTGTGCACCGGCGGCCACAACTACCACGGCCGCTTTGAGTACATCCCCGTCCAGTCCATGGAGCGGGTGGTGGCCCTGCTGCTGCGCATCGTCGCCATTTACAGCAGGCAGGGCTGACCGGAGCCGGCGGCCCGGCGCGGGGCCGCGGAGAAAATCAGAAGAAAACGGAGGGTCATACCCATGCAAAAAGAAATTTATCTGGCCGGGGGCTGCTTTTGGGGGGTGGAAAAGTATGTCTCCCTCCTGCCCGGGGTGGTGGACACCCAGGTGGGCTATGCCAACGGCAGGACGCGGCATCCCACCTACGAGCAGGTCTGCCGGGAAAACACGGGCCACGCCGAAACGGTGCGGGTGGTGTACGACACCGACGCCACCACCCTGTCCGACCTGCTGGACCGGTTTTACGAGGTCATCGACCCCACCCTTCGCGACCGGCAGGGCCACGACACGGGCACCCAATACCGCACCGGCGTCTACTACACCGACCCCGGCGACCTGGAGGTCATCCGGCAGTCCATTGCGCGGCTGCAGCGGCAGTACGACAGGCCGGTGGTCACCCAGGTTTTACCCCTGGAAAACTACGACCCCGCCGAGGAGTACCATCAGGACTACCTGGACAAAAACCCCGGCGGCTACTGCCACATCCCCGGCGCGGCCTTTGCAAAGGCCAAGGAATACGCCGCCCGGGAGGAACCCGCCTATGAACGGAAATCCCCCGGGGAGCTGCGGGAGGCCCTGACCGACCTGCAGTACCGGGTGACCCAGGAAAGCGCCACGGAGACGCCCTTCCAAAACGAGTACTGGGACGAGTTCCGGCCGGGCATCTATGTGGATGTCACCACCGGCCAGCCCCTGTTTGTCTCCACGGACAAGTTTGAGTCCGGGTGCGGGTGGCCCAGCTTTTCCAAGCCCATTGACGACGCCCTGCTGGCAGAGCTGCCCGACGACAGCCTTCTGCGGCACCGCACCGAGGTGCGCAGCAAAGCCGGGGACGCCCACCTGGGCCATGTCTTTGACGACGGCCCCCGGGAGCTGGGCGGCCTGCGGTACTGCATCAACAGCGCCAGCCTCCGCTTTGTCCCCAGGGAGGAGATGGAGGCCCGGGGCTACGGGAAGTATCTGCCGCTTTTGAAATGAGCCATTCGGGGGGCTTTTGAAAAAGCCCCCTCGACCCCAAAACTTTTGATGGGCCGGCGCCAGGCACAGCCCGATTCCGACGGCCCCAAGGGCCGCCCACAGATAAAAGTCCCGGACGAGAAGCAACTTCTCGTCCGGGACCTTTATCTGTGGGGGCAAGCAAAGCTTGCCGCGTCGGAATCGAGGAAAACGCCGTAAAAGTTCTTGGGGGGCGTGGGGACCTTCTTACAAGA
>CALGIL010000248.1 GCA_937914895.1 uncultured Angelakisella sp. | reverse complement strand
ACCCGGTCCCCCGCCCGAATCTCTGTCCGGAGGATGCGGTAGGGGTTCATGTGGCCCAGCCAGCCCGCCCCCTGGCGGGGGTACCGGTCCAGCAGACCCGCCGCCCGGCGGTAAAGGGCGTCGTCCCCCAGGGGGTAGGACCGGCCGTCCGCCACCAGCAGCGCTTTGCCGCAGTAGTATTCCAGCTTGCCGCCGGTGCGCAGCCGCACCTGAATCCGCAGGGCGGACGGGGGGATGGGGGCGTCGCCGGGGTCCGAGCCGTCCAGGGCGTTGAGGGCGGCCACCACGGCCCGGCGGTCGGCCAGACCCAGGGCGGCAAAGGTGTTGCTTTGGCTGAACAGGTGTACCGTCTCCACCTGGTCCCAGTCCAGGGCCAGGGCCGGGGGGTTCCCCTCCCGGATGGCCACGCGGGGTTCCTCCTCCGCCGGGGCGGCGGGCTGGGACACAGGCGGGGCGGGCTCCTGGGGCAAATCTTCGCCCACGGTGGGCGCGGGGTCCGCCGGGGCGGGGCCGGGCAAGGCGGGCCCCGCGGTAACCGCATCCCCTGCCGGCAGACGGGGCACCGGGTTGGTCAAAAAGGCCCCCGCCAGGCCCAGCACCACCGCCGCCGACAAAAGGAGGGTCAGGGCGGTGGTGCGGCGGCCGGCCAAAATGCTTTTTACCCGCTGGCTCAAGGCGCTTTCGCCAAAGGCCAGAAAGCCCCCGGCAAAGGGCCCGCGGGCAAGGGCGGTCATGTCCAGCAGCAGGGCGGCGTAGGCGGCCCGCTGTGCCTGTCCGGCCCCCCGCAGGGCGGCTTCGTCACAGGCGGCCTCCATGTCGGTGACAAACAGGCGGTAAAACATCCACACAAAGGGGTTCATCCAGTGGAGGTACAGGGTCAGGGTCCACACCAGCTTTAGCACATTGTCCCCCCGGCGCAGATGGGCCAGCTCGTGGGCCAGAATCATTCGCCGGTGCTCCTCCGGCAGGTCAAAAAAGGCTGGGGGCACCAAAATTTTAGGGGACAGGATGCCGCAGAGCATGGGCCCCCGGATGCCGTCCAGACATAAAAGCCTGGCCCGGCCCAGGTCCGGCGCGGGGGAGGACCCCTGCCAGGGGACGGGGGCGGCGCCCCGCGCCCTGCGGGCCAGCAGCAGGTAGGCCCCCAGGCTGTACAGGGTCAGCAGACAGAAGCCCCAGGCCCAGATGTGGCTTAGAATAAACTCCGGCGGGGTGGGCGCGGCAAGGACCGGCCCCGACCCGGCGTCCAGGGCGGGGTAGGCCACAGTGACGCCGCTTTCCGCCACAAAGGTAAGGGACGAGGAATATTCCCCCCGGGCCTGGGCCGCAGGCCGGTCCAGCACGGAAAAGGCGCTGGCGGGGGCGGCGGGCAGCCCGGGCAGCAGCAGGCGCAGGAGGACCACTGCCCACAGCAGTCCCGGCACCCACCGGGGGACCCGGTTTTTCAGCAAAAAGCGTATGCCCACCACAGCCGCCCCGGCAAGGGTGGCCGCGATGGACAGGTTGACGACGCCTAAAAAAGCTGTTTGCAGCATGACGACCCCCGCAAAAGAATGAACAATGAACAGAGAAAAACGAACAATGATAACGCCCAGCACAAAGTGCGGCCCCATGACATTCAGCGAAAGCACCCAGTGGTTCCTTCTTTTCCGCGCGGTTTCCCTCAGCACAAAGTGCGGCCCTCTCAAGAATTTTGGGCCCGGCTTTTTTAAAAGCCGGCGGGGTGCGGGGCAGAGCCCCGCGGCCTTTCAGGTGGAGGGATTTTGGCCCCCACGCCCGCCGGTTTGGGGGTCGTAAAAAAAGAGGTCCTCGGCCTTTTGGTCGGCCAGGCGGGCAAAATCCGCCGCCGTCAGCAGCCGGCCATCGGGGGCAAAAAAGGATTCGCCGCCGGCGTTTTGCATGCCGGTACACAGAACATATTCCTGCTGGTCGTCGTAAAACAGAACCCCGGTGATGAGCCCGTCAAACAGGGCATTGCCCAGGGAGAAGTGGAGGGCCTGGGCCGTTTCGGGGGCAAAGCCTGCCTCCTCCAGCCGCCCAGCCAAGAGAAGGTTTTGGAGTCCATAATTTATTTAACAAAGAGAAAAGAAGAAATAA
>CALGIL010000247.1 GCA_937914895.1 uncultured Angelakisella sp. | reverse complement strand
CTCTGCAATTTTTATGCCCTCCGACCCGGGGCCGCGCAGCTCCAGCCGGTAGTTAAAATCCTGCTTTCGCCCGTCGCCGCCCAGGTACAGGGTCTCCAGACTTCCCCGGCTGCCGGCCCCGGACAAAGCGACATTGCAGCCGGACACCACCTGGCCGCCCCCCAGCTCGCAGAAGAGGGCCCCGCCCTGGGCGTCCGCCTCCACCTCTACGGCGGTCCCGTCCAGGTGGGCGTCCCGGGGGCCCAGGGTCTGCACCTTCATCAGGCGCACCTGGGACCCCGGCTCCGCCTGCAGCAGGGCAAAGCCGGCGTGAAAGTACGCCCCGTCCCCCGCGGAGCGGTAGCGCACCACAATATCCGCCCGGCTGTCCGCCTCCGCCCGAATCTGGAGGAAGTCCACCAGCACCGGGGCGCTTTGGTCCAGCACAAAATCCAGCACCACGGGCTCCTCCAGCCGAAGCCCCCTGGGAATGGTGAGGGTAAGGCCGTAATTTTGATTTTTTTGTACAAACGCCCGCAGGCGGCCCAGGTCCCCGGGCAGGCTTTCCGCCGGCCGGCAGCCGGCGCCGTCCCCCATGACAAGCCATTCTGCGCCGGACAGGGTGCCGCCCTTATAAGGGGTATCCAGGGCCGCGTCCGTTTCCAGCTGGGCCGCGTTCATATCCAGCCAGCGCCAGGTGGGCATCTGCAGCTCGTTGAGTTCCGTAAATTTCATGGCGCAGCCTCCTTTATCCTATGGTTCCTTCCAGCTCCAGCCCCACCAGGCGGTTCATTTCCACCGCGTATTCCAGGGGGAGCTCCTTGGTGACCGGCTCCACAAAGCCGCGCACAATCATGGCCTTGGCCTCTTCCTCGCTTAGGCCCCGGCTCATGAGGTAGTAAATGGACGCCTCGCTGATGCGGCCGATTTTGGCCTCGTGGCCGATGTCCACCTCGTCGTTACGGATGTCCATGCCCGGAATGGTGTCGGACCGGGAGTCGCTGTCCATCATCAGCGCTTCGCAGATGACGCTGGATTTGCTGTTTTTAGCCTCGGGCAGCACGGTCACCGAGGTGCGGGTGGTGGTGTTGCCCCCCAGCTTGGAAATGGACTTGGAGGACATGGTGGACGAGGTGTTGGGCGCGGCGTGGACCACCTTTGCCCCGGTATCCAAAAACTGCCCGGCGCTGGCAAAGCTGACGCCGATGTATTCACTGCGGGCGCCCTCCCCCTTTAAGATGCTGCTGGGGTACAGCATGGTGATGTGGGAGCCGAAGGTGCCCGAGATCCACTCGATGGCCCCGTCCTTTTCCACCAGCGCCCGCTTGGAGTTGAGGTTGAGCATATTTTTGGACCAGTTTTCGATGGTGGAATAGCGCAGGGTGGCCCCCTCCCGCACATAGAGCTCCACCCCGCCGGCATGGAGGTTGAGGACGTTGTACCGGGGCGCGGAGCAGCCCTCGATAAAATGGAGCTTAGACCCCTTTTCGCAGATGATGAGGGTGTGCTCAAACTGGCCGGCCCCCGGCGCGTTAAGCCGGAAGTAGGACTGAAGGGGCAGCTCCACCTGGACCCCCGCCGGCACATAGACGAAGGAGCCGCCGGACCACACCGCCCCGTGAAGGGCCATGAATTTGTGGTCGCCGGGGGGCAGCAGCTTCATAAAATGGGCCTTTACCAGGTCCCCGTATTCCCGCAGGGCCGTCTGCATGTCCGTATAGACGACGCCCTGGGCCTTCATCTGCTCCTTCATGTTGTGGTAGACCACCTCGGAGTCGTACTGGGCCCCCACGCCGGCCAGGGCCTCCTGCTCGGCCTTGGGGATGCCCAGGCGGTCAAAGGTGCTGCGGATGTCGTCGGGCAGGTCCTTCCAGTTGTCGGTCATGGCGGCCTTGGGCCGGACATAGGTGACAATCTGGTCCATGTCCAGCTCGTGGAGGGACGGCCCCCAGGTGGGCATTTCCAGCTTTTTAAAGATTTCAAAGCTCTTCAGGCGCAGCTGCAGCATCCAGTCGGGCTCGTTTTGCCCGGCGGAAATTTCCCGCACAATGTCCTCGGTCAGGCCGGGGGCCACCTGGTAATCGGGGGCGGCCGTGTCCCGGATGTCATACAGGCCGCGGTCCACCTCGTCCAGCTGTGTTTTTTGGCGTTCCATGGTTCACCTCGCCTCCGCCCGGACAAACCGGGCAAATCCGTTTTTGCTGATTTCGTCGATAAGGCCCCTGTCCCCGGTATGGACAAACCTGCCGTGGGACAGGATATGGACATAGTCCACCGGGAGCTCGTCCAGCAGCCGGGTGCTGTGGGAGATGATGAGCAGGGCGTTATCCCTGTTTTTATAGCGCAGGATGCCGTCCGTCACCACCCGCACGGCGTCCACGTCAAGGCCGGAGTCGGTCTCGTCCAGAATGGCCAGCTTGGGGTTCAGGGTCAAAAGCTGCAAAATCTCGCTCTTTTTCTTTTCGCCGCCGGAAAAACCCACGTTTAAGTACCGCTGGGCATAGGCGGCGTCCAGCTGCAGGGTGTCCAGGGTGTTTTGCAGCTGGTCGTTAAACTCAAAAAACTTAACGGGCTTATCCTGCCGGGCGGCCTTTGCCGTCTTTAAAAAGTCGGACACGGTAATACCGTCAATCTCCTCCGGGGCCTGAAAGGCCATAAAGATGCCCTTTTTGGCCCGGGCGTCCACAGCGGCTTCGGTAATATCCTCCCCGTCCAGCTGGATGCGGCCCCCGGTGACGTGATAGACGGGGCTGCCCATAATGGTGTTGGCCAAGGTGGATTTCCCCGAGCCGTTGGGCCCCATAATGACGTGGACCTCCCCCTTTTGGATGGTCAGGTCCACGCCCCGGAGGATTTCCTCCCCCGTCTCAAGCGCGGCATGCAGCCCGCTCACACGCAGCAGCGATTGTTTCCCCATAATGCTTCTCCTCGTCAATTCTATTTGCTTTTTTGCACGCGCACTGGAATTCGCAAAAGGGCGCGCACTCCCTAAGGCATTCCAAAAAACGAAAAACGGTGTCCGCTTCCCCCTGGTCCAGGGCGGCGATAAAATCGCACAGCTTCTGGTTGGCCTGGCGGTGGAGGGTCTGGCGCCCCTGTATGGTCAGCACACCTTTTTGGGTGGGCCGAAAATACTTCTCCTTTTTGTTGCCGTCCCGCTGGACGGTCCCGATAAGCTCCTTTTGGCTCAGCTTTTCCACCATCTGGGTGACGGCGCCCTTGGTAATGCCCAGTCGCTCCGAAAGGGCGCTGACATTTTCGCCGGGGTACCGCAGCACCGTCTCCAAAAACAGGGCCTCGCCGTGGGTGATAAGAACCCCGGTGCCGTAATCCCTGGACTTTTTGTTTTCCTCCTCCAACAGGCGGATCACCTCGAACAGCTGCTCTGTCACCCTGCAATAGGTCATCGGTCATACCCTCCCCTCACACTGGCCGTCGATGCTCCAAAGGACGCGCGCTTTTTGTTTATTGCCTAAACAATATGATTGTATTCTTATTTTGTCCATTTGTCAATAACTTTGTCACGGCGGAAATTCTTGCTTTTTTGGGGCCCGTTGTCTATAATAAAGACAGTTAGTTAATTACCGCTAACCAATAAACTTTTTAGGAGGTTTCCTCATGTATTCACAATACAAGCTGCCCTATTCCTACGACGCGCTGGAGCCCCTTATCGACGCTTTGACCATGGAGACCCACTATTCCAAGCACCACGCCGCCTATACCAAAAACCTGAATGACGCCGCGGAAAAGGCCGGTGTCAATAAAGAGATCGGCGCGCTGCTGTCCTCCCTGGAGGAGATTCCCGACGCCGCCCTGCGCCAGGCCATCCGCAATAACGGCGGCGGCTTTTACAACCACAACCTGTATTTTTCCACCATGGCCCCCGGCGCCGGGGGGGAGCCGTCCGGCGCCTTCGGCAAGCTGCTGGAAGGCACCTTCGGAAGCTTTTCCGCCTTTCAGGAGCAGCTGAGCGGACTGGCCGTGGCCCGGTTTGGTTCCGGGTGGGCCTGGCTGTCCGCCAACCGCGGCGGGGAGCTTCTCCTCTCCTCCAGCCCCAACCAGGACAATCCCCTGATGGAGGGGGCGGGCTATACCCCCATCCTGGGCATCGACGTCTGGGAGCACGCCTACTACCTGAAGTATAAAAACCTCCGGGCCGATTACGTCAAGGCGTTCTTTGGCGTCATCGACTGGGCCGCGGTGGCCGGCAACTACGAGGCGGTCAAGGGCGGTCAATAACCCGGCCCGCCAAACAATCGATTCTGTTTTTTAGAAAGGAGGAACGGGCATGAGCGCAAAGCTGTACGAGAAGATGAACCTGTACCTTGCCAATCAGGAGGTGTCCTATCTTAAGCTGCACAACCTGCACTGGTATATTAAGGGGCGGAGCTTTTTTACCCTGCACGTCAAGCTGGAGGAGCTGTACGAACAGACCGCCGGCATCATAGATGAGGTGGCCGAGCGCCTGCTGGCCCTGGGGCAGTCCCCGGTGGCCAACCTGAAGACGGCCCTGTCCATGGCCGCCATCCAGGAGCGGGAAGACGCCCCCATCTCCTCGGAGGATACCGTCCGGGGCCTTTTGGCCGACGTGGAACACTGGATTCGGGACACCGGGGAGATTGCCCGGCTGGCGGACGAGGCCGGAGACGGCGCCACCGCCGACCAGTTTAACGGCTACCTGACCGAGTACCAAAAGCTCCGCTGGATGCTTCAGTCCTACCTGGCATAGCGGACGCCTCCCGGGGCACACCCAAAAGCAGGGATAAAAAGAGCAGTACAGCCGCCGCGGCTGTACTGCTTCCCGCTGTAAAATGGCCGAAGCATCGGCCCCGGCCGTAAAACAAAGAAGGGATTGTATGGACTGTATGCAAATGATGACCCCGCACATTGCCTGGGTGGGCGGCAGCGACCGCCGGCTGGCGCTGTTTGAAAATCTGTTTCCCCTGGAAAACGGCGTGACCTACAACGCCTATGTGATTCTGGATGAAAAGACCGCCCTGGTGGACACGGTGGACAACGCCATCCGCCAGCAGTTTTTTGAAAATCTCCGCGCCGCCCTGGCCGGACGCCCCCTGGACTACCTGATCATCAACCACATGGAGCCGGACCACTGCGCCCACATCGAGGACATCTGCCGCATCTGGCCGGAGGTCAAAATTGTGGGCAACCCAAAGACCTTTCAGATGATCCGGCAGTTTTACCGCATGGACCTTGCGGGCCGCACCCTGGAGGTGCGGGAGGGGCAGGAGCTTTCCCTGGGCCGCCACACCCTGCGCTTTTACATGGCGCCCATGGTCCACTGGCCCGAGGTGATGTTTACCTACGAGGCGGCGGAGGGCATTTTGTTTTCCGCCGACGCCTTTGGCACCTTTGGGGGCTTTACGGGCAACCTGTTCAGCGACCAGCTGGATTATAAGGCCCTTTATCTGGATGAGACGCGCCGGTACTACGCCAACATTGTGGGCAAATACGGGCCCCAGGTGCTGGCGGCCCTGAAAAAGGTGGAAGGTCTGCCCATTTCCCTCCTCTGCCCCCTTCACGGGCCGGTGCTTAGGGGCGGCGACATCCCCCTGCTGCTGGAAAAGTACGCCCGGTGGGCCGCCTACCGCCCGGAAAAGCCGGGGGTCGTGCTGGCCTACGCCTCCATGTACGGCAACACCGCCAACACGGTGGACATG
>CALGIL010000246.1 GCA_937914895.1 uncultured Angelakisella sp. | reverse complement strand
AGCGGGCGGGCTGTTAAACGACACCCGCAGCCGCGCCCGGGAGGAGGAGAAGGACCATGCAGCAGTACATTGACGAGGCGGTCAGCCATTACCGGGACCTGTTGACCCGGCAGCTGGCCCGGGCCGAGGCCCTGGAGCAGGAATCCCCGGCGGTGGACTTTGCAGGGGTGGACCAGGTAATCATCGGGGCCTGCCCCGGTGACGGCATCGGCCCCATCATCTTCCGGGAGGCCCTTCGGGTGCTGAAAAAGCTGCTGGCCGACGAGCTGGCGGCGGGGAAGGTGGTCATCCGGGAAATTGACGGCCTGACCCTGGAGGAACGGCTGCGCTGCGGCAAGGCCATTCCCGACCCGGTGCTGGAGGCCCTGCGGGCCTGCCACGTCATCCTCAAGGGTCCCACCACCACCCCTGGGGCCGGGTCCGGCCCCAGCCTGGAAAGCGCCAACGTGGCCATGCGGCGGGAGCTGGACCTATTTGCCAACATGCGCCCCATCACAGTGCCAAAGCTGGGCATTGACTGGGCCTTTTTCCGGGAAAACACCGAGGGAGAATATGTTTTGGGCAGCCAGGGCATCGAGGTGCCCGGCAGGCTGACCATGGATTTTAAGGTGACCACCGTGGCAGGCACTCGGCGCATTGCCAAGGCGGCCTTTGACTATGCCCGGGCCAACGGCAAAACCCGGGTGGCCATCGTTACCAAGGCCAACATCATGAAGAAGACCGACGGTATGTTTTCCGCCGTCTGCCACCAGGTGGCCCGGGATTATCCCGGTATTCAGGCGGACGAGTGGTATGTGGACATCATGAGCGCCAACCTCATCAACGAGGCCGTCCGGGACCAGTTCCAGGTGTTTGTGCTGCCCAACCTGTACGGGGACATCATCACCGACGAGGCGGCGCAGCTTCAGGGCGGCGTGGGCACCGCGGGCAGCGCCAACATCGGCAGCCGCTGTGCCATGTTCGAGGCCATCCACGGCAGCGCCCCCCGGATGATGGAGGAGGGCCTGGGCGAATACGCCAACCCCGCCAGCATCCTGAAGGCGGGGGAGATGCTGCTGCGCCACATCGGACGCGCCGCCGCCGCGGACCGCCTGGCCGCCGCCATGGCCGACCTGGACCGGGAAGGACGGGTGGTGGTCACCGGAAACCGGGACGGTGCCACCTGCCGGGACTATGCGGAGGGTCTTTTGGCAAAGCTGGGGTGACGGATGTCGAAGCCTTCCGGGGATTTTGTGCCCTGGCGGGCGGGGTTCTGATCTTAGCCAAAGCTGTCCTTTTTTACTCTGCGGAACGCACGGCTTATTTTTTGCCAAGGTATCGCTTTTCTATTCTATGGGGTATGGCCCCAAACC
>CALGIL010000245.1 GCA_937914895.1 uncultured Angelakisella sp. | reverse complement strand
TGGTTCCTCCAGGGAGGAGCCCCCGGAGCAGCGGTAGAACCACCTTGTGCAAAAGTGTCGGGGCAAGAAGAAATACCTTATGCAATGCAAAAGGATATACCAGCAAAACGCCCTCTCCGGCGACGGAGGGGGCGTTGATGAAAGGAAGACCTGCCATGACAAAGCATCGAAGCATCGGCGTCATTGGGGCGGGCCACGTGGGTTCCCATGTGGCGGCCGCCCTGGTCACCGGCGGGGTGTGCCGGGATTTGATTCTTATCGACACCGACGGGCCCAAGGCTGAGGCCCAGGCCGCGGACCTGCGGGACCTGGCGGCCCTCTGCCCCCGGCGGGTGGACGTGCGGGCCGGGGGTTACGGCGACCTGCGGGACGCGGGGCTGGTTTTTATCAGCGCCAGCGGCCCCATCTTTCAGGAGGACCGCCTGGAGGAGCTGGACACCTCCCTGGACACCATGGACGAAATCATTCCGCAGCTGTCCGGCTGCGGCTTTGGGGGCATACTGGCGGCCATCACCAATCCGGTGGACCTGGTGGCCCTCTACCTCCACAAAAAGCTGGGCTGGCCCCGGCGGCGCATTTTGGGCAGCGGCACCCTGCTGGACAGCGCCCGCCTGCGGGGGGCGGTGGCCCGGCGGCTGGACACGGCCCCCGCCTCGGTGGCCGGGTATGTTTTGGGGGAGCATGGGGATTCCCAGCTGGCCGCCTGGAGCACCGTCACGGTGGGGGGCATTCCTCTGGACCGGTGCGCACCCCCGGACTTCCCCCGGCAGGATATTACCCGGCGCGTCAGGACGGCGGGCTGGGATATTGTGCTGGGCAAGGGTTCCACCGAGTTTGGCATCGGGACCGCCGCCGCCCGGCTGGCCCGGGCGATTTTGGAGGACCAGGGGGAAATTCTGCCGGTGTCCGCCCTGCTGGAGGGGGAGTACGGCCGCCGGGGCCTTTGCGCCGGGGTGCCGTGCCGCCTGGGGACGGGGGGTGTGGAGGAGATCCTCCCCCTGGACCTGCCGGCGGAGGAGGCGGCCCGCTTTGGGGCCTCCTGCGACGCCCTGGAGGCCGTTATTCAGCGAAAGGGGGATCGGTTCCAATGAGCAGCCGTTTTTTGGCACAGCGCTATCAGGCCCTGCGGCGCAACCCCATGGGCACCGTCTTTGACAAGGCGTCCCGGTACGACGACGTCATCAACCTGAGCATCGGCGACCCGGACCTCAGTACCCCCGGGGTCATTGTGGAGGAGGCCTTTCGGGATGTCCGGCAGGGCCACACCAAATACACCGACCCCCGGGGCTATCCCCAGCTGCGGGACGAAATCCGCGGCTTTTACCGGGAGGAGTACGGCGTCAGTCTGGCGGACGGCCAGGTGATGGTGACCACCGCGGGCCTGGTGGCTATGTACCTTGCCATGGAGGCCCTGCTGGACCCCGGCGACGAGGTCATCATCCCTGACCCCTGCTT
>CALGIL010000244.1 GCA_937914895.1 uncultured Angelakisella sp. | reverse complement strand
TATTCAAGGCCCCAGTGGTATTATAAATCAGGTAGTCTTGACCGCCGGAGAACTGCTTAAATTCCCAGCCGGCGGGCAGGGTATCGGTGACGGTGACGTCCCCGAAGCCATCGGTGAGGCTGGTTTCCACATCCGCAAAGTCCAGGCCGGCGGCGTTGACATTGAGGCGGAAGATGGCCTCCTTGTAGCCGTAGTGGAACCCATCCGCCGCATCGGTGGTGCGGTTGTTGGGGTCGATAACCGCGTCGGGGTCGGGGTCATGGTCGTTGGCCACCTCGGCGCGCCCCAGCAGCTCCTTGGACAGGACCTTGTTGTTGTAGTTCACGTTGGCGTCGGCCCGGCCCCGGTGGGTTACTCCCCGGTAAAGCTCGGCGTAGTTATACACCTTTTGGCCTGCGTTATTCCCGGCAAGGATGTCGGGGTCCAGCACCTGGCTTTTCAGGACGGCCTTGTTGCTTCCGCTGCTGTGCAGGCCTGTCACCTCCACCAGGGTGGCGATGACCTTGCCGTCCTTTTTCAGCTCGATGGGGGTTACGGTCAGGTGGCCGTCCGTTGTGATGTCCACCCCGGCAAACTGTTGGCCGTTGTTGCGGGTGACGCCGCCGGACCCGATGGCAAGCCCCGCGGGCCAGCCCGCCGCGCCGGTAAGGTCCGCGTCGGCGGTGTTTTTATCGTGGACAAATAGGTCGTAGACTTTAAAGTCTGTGGCGCTCTGCCCTTTCAGGTCAACGTCAATGGTCCAGGTGATTTGGTGGTTGGCCGCGTCGCCGCCGGTTTGTTCGCCCTTTTTTGTAATGGCGTCATAGCCGATGCCGACGCCGGGGTTGCCGGTGGTGGCGCTGCCGGTGGTGCCGCCGCTGCCCGTCCAGCTGGCGCCGGCCTGGTTGTAATAGGTTTTTGCCACAACCTCGCCGTCGGTGCCGTCGGGCACCTTGGTGACAATAACCAGCCGCCCCTTATAGTTGACGTCGCCGATGACATACTGGTCATTCGTCGGGACGGCGGGCCCAGTCCAGGTCTTGGCGGGGACGACGTCCTCCCACTTGTCCTCGGCTTCGCTGGCCTCGTTCCACTTCTGCCACTTGGCCGAAGCAAGGGTCAGGCCGTCCTTCAGCTGGTCGGTGATGGTCAGGTCTTGCAGGGTCCGCCCCTGGCTGTCCACCTCAATGGTCCAGGTGATGGTGCGGTTTGTGGGGTCATAGGTTGCGCCGGTGGGGTCGTTTTGGGTGGCTTCACCCTTCTTGGTCACCGAGGGCTTGGCGATGGTGACGGTGGCGTCGTCAAAGGCCACGGATTCGTCGTCCAGCCTCAGGTCGGCTCCGTTGGTGATGCTGCCGCCGCCGGTCAGTGTATCGTTTGGAATCTGGGTTTTATAGGTAACGGTCTGGGGGCTTACCGAACCCTCGGAGAAGGTATAGCTCAGCAGGGTGGTGGGCGGGTCCGCACCGGGGTCCGGGGTCACAAGGGTCCCACCCGACAGGGAAAAGCTCCCCCCGGCATAGGCGCCCACGTCCTTCAGGTCATCCTCAAACACATA
>CALGIL010000243.1 GCA_937914895.1 uncultured Angelakisella sp. | reverse complement strand
GACGGCAAGGAGCTGCTGTTCCTTCTGGACAAGGCGGGCATTGCCGCCTCCACCGGGTCGGCCTGCTCCGCCGGGTCCCAGGAGCCCAGCCATGTGCTGGCCGCCATCGGTCTGAGCCCCCAGCTGGCCGGGGGCAGCCTGCGGCTGACCCTGGGGGACATGAACACCATGGACGACGTGGAATACCTGCTGGCCGCCATCCCGCCCATCGTCCGCCGCCTGCGGGGCCGCCGCGCCTGATGGGGGCTTTGACGCACTCTGCTGCCCGTTCTGCGAAAATTTGCAGAACGGGCAGCAGACATAGTAAGTCCTATGTAAGGATGGAACCCTCTTGCAAGAAAAGTGGTTTTGTCCTATACTGTGGGCGGAATGAGGTGACACCTATGTGGACGGTGGTTTTTTTCCTTCTCGGACTTGCGGGCGTAGTCGGCCTTGGGATTGGTGTCTGTATCGGGCTTCTGCTCTTTTTATACGTCCTTCCTTATTCCATGTGGCTGGGTTGGAATGGCGGAAGAAACGGCGTCCCGGTAAAGTGCGAATCCGATAGCTTGTCAGGATTTCCTTATTTAAAGTTCCAAGCCAAAAACGCCACCAAGCTCTACCGCTCCTGGATTACCAAGACGCCCCACGGCATCACAAAATTTTAAGAAGCCCACGGCCCCGCCCCAAAAGGTGGGGCTATTTTTCCGGCGGCGGCGCACCTGCCGCCGTCTCCTTGTCATAGCGCCGGGTCATCCCGTAGCAAAGCAGGGCGACGCCGGCCAGGGCCGCGCCCGACCAAAAAAACCACCGGTCCGCGCCCACCGCCTCTGTTACCGGCCCCGCCACCAAAAGCCCCATGGGCATGGCCAGCCCCGTAAGGGCCGCATACATGGAAAAAACCTTGCCCAGCACCTGGGGCGGCGTGCTCTCCTGAACATAGGCCATCAGGGGCACGTTGGCAAGGGTGCCGCTGCAGCCCATAAAAAAGCAGCACACCACAAAGGCCCAAAACCCGCTTGGGGGCAGCGCGCCGCTGACAAGAGCCGTGGCCGCCTGCATCCCCATGGCCGCAGCCACCATCAAAAACCGCCGCTTTGTGCCGCCCCACATCCCCATGGCCAGGGAGGAAGCCATCAGCCCGGCGGAAAAAGCCAGCTCCACCACGCTGTTGTGCCAGGCCTGTCCCATAAAGTGGGTGCGCACCAGCAGGGGGTACAGCGCGCCCAGGGGCACCCAAAGGATATTGCTTAAAACAAGGGCCGGCAAAACGGCCACCAACGCCTTGTTTTCCCGGATGCCGGCGACACCCTGCTTAAAATCCCTGCGAAAATCGGGCTTTTCGGCGCTTTGCGGAATGTCGGGGATGTTTACAAACAAAAGGCAGACAATGGCAAAGGCCGCCCCCGCAATATCCACCAGCATAATGCCCGCCATGGGGAAGGCGCCCATGAGCACGGCGCCCAGCACCGGCCCCAGCATGGTGGTGATGGAGCTAATCAGGTTGCCCCAGCCCCCAGCGCGGGTCAGCATCTCCACCGGCACCAGCATGGGGATGGCGGCCTGCATGGCGGGGCTGTGAAAGGTGTTGCCCACGCCGCGCAGGAACAAAATCCCATAAATAAACCAAATGGGCGGCGCCTCCGTCAGCAAAAAGGCTGCGCCCAGGATAACGCTGGACAGGGCCACCAGCCCGTCGGCGGCCATCATGACGGTGCGGCGGTTGCGGCGGTCGATCCAGACCCCCGCAAAGGGGCCCAGGAGCATATTGGGCAGAAAGCTGACGATGGACGCCACCGTCAGAGTGATGGCCGATTCGGTCCGAACCGTCAGCCACCAGATGACGGCAAACTGCACGGCGGCACTGCCCAGCAGGGAAAAGGCCTGTCCCGCATAGACAATGGCAAATTGCTTTTTCCAACTTTGATTCATCGGGGTCCGTCTCCTTATGGTAGGATGGGTGCTTTGCAGCCGGCCCGCCCCAAGCTTGCCGCCGCCCGGCGGGTCTGTATGCCGCCCGGCGAAAGGCACCGGGGCGCAGGCCGCTTTGGCCCGGGGAATGGTCAGGCAAAGGAAAGTCCTTCGACCGCGTAAAAAAGTCTCCGCCGCCCAGCGGAGACTTTTTACGGCTATAATCCTTTGTGGATACAAAGGAAGACGCCGGGCGGGAGAACCGCATCCTGCCTGTGCCGCGGCGCTATCCCTCCATGGGTGCGGAGGAAGAGGACGGCTCCGATTCCTCCCCGGCGGAGGAATCCCCGCTGTCCCCGGTGTCCTCCCCCTCCTCTTCCGGTGCGGACTCGCCGCCGGAGGAAGCGTCGTTGGAAGAACCGCTGTCACCGGACGTCCCCGGGGTCTCGGGGAGAAGGTCCCCCGCCGACGACCCCTGACCCAGCTCGTCCTGCCAGGGCATGACCGGGTCGGGCGCCCCCGGCACCATGCCGGCGCCCTCGACGTCGCGGATGGCGTACAGGTAATAATCGCCGCCCTTCACCTTATGCAGCTCGTAGATCATAAACTTGTTGGGCTCCGGCGCGTGCTCCTCGCCGCCCAGGTTGAGGGCGGTGCTGGGGGGCACATAGCCCACCCGCAGGGTGACGACGTCGCCCTTTTTGCTGATGTCGGTCACCTTGGGGGTGACAAAACCGGTCAGGGTGGTCACCGGAACGTGGTAGGACTTGATGGCCTCGTCGTACAGATAGGCATCGTCAAAGTTGCCAAAGGTGGTGTGTTCCAGCTTGGCCCCCGGGCCGAACAGCCGGGTGGCGGTGACATCCACGTCCGAGGTGGGCACCACCAGCATGCCGTTGTCGTCATACTGGTACAGGTCCCGGTTTTCTCCCAGCAGGGTGGCCCAGATGCAGGTCTGAAGCAGGGACAGCTTATCAAAGTTTTCCACCCCTTCAAAGGGCACCGGGTCAAACATCACCACCGGCAGCAGCATTTTTTCGTACTCCGCCTTTTTGGCGGAGTTATCCAGCAGGCCCCGGGTAAAGTTGAAGCACATCACCACCAGGGTGACAAACCCGATGACGCACAGGATGATGAACACGCCGCCGATGGGGGCTGCGTAAGGATTGCGTTTGGCCGGTCCGGCCACGGTCTTGCTCATGTGGAAGGTCCCTCCTTAGGGGCGGCGGCGCGTCAGCGCACCTGTCCGCTGCCCAGTACGATATACTTGGTGGTGGTCAGGTCCGCAAGGCCCATGGGGCCCCGGGCGTGAAGCTTCTGGGTGGAGATGCCGATCTCCGCGCCCAAGCCAAACTCGCCGCCGTCGGTAAAGCGGGTGGACGCGTTGACATACACCGCCGCGGCGTCCACGTGGGCCAGAAAATACTGGCTGGAAGCATAGCTTTCGGTCACAATGGCCTCGCTGTGCCCGGTGGAGTACCGGGCGATATGCTCCACGGCCTGCCGAAGGTCCTCCACCACCCGCACCGCCAAAATATAGTCGCCAAACTCGGTGGCGTAGTCCTCCTGGGTGGCGGGCTTTACCCAGTCCCCCAAAATCTGCCGGGTGACGGGGCAGCCCCGCAGCTCCACGCTGTATTTTGCAAGGCCCGCCGCGGCAAAGGGCAAAAATTCCTCCGCCGCGTCCTTGTGCACCAGCAGGGTTTCGGCCGCGTTGCACACCGAGGGGCGGGAGCACTTGGCGTTGACCAGAATGTTGACGGCCATAAGCAGATCGCAGCCGGCGTCCACATAGATGTGGCAGTTGCCGGTGCCCGTCTCCACCACCGGCACGGTGGCGTTTTCCACCACCGACCGGATAAGGCCGGCCCCGCCCCGGGGGATGAGCAGGTCCAAAACGCCCTTCGCCGTCATCATCTCCTGGGCACTTTGGCGGGAGGTGTCCTCCACCAGCTGCACCGCGGCGGGGGGCAGACCCTGGGATTCCAGCGCCGCCGCGGCCATCTGGGACAGCACCGTATTGGTGCGGATGGCCTCTTTGCCGCCCCGGAGGATGCAGGCGTTGCCGGATTTGACGCACAGGGCGGCAGCGTCTATGAGGACGTTGGGCCGGGCCTCAAAAATCATGCCCACCACGCCCAGGGGCACCCGAACCTTGGTGATGCGCAGTCCGTTGGGGCGGGTATTGCCCCCCACCACCACCCCCACGGGGTCGGGCAGGGCGGCCACCTCCCGCAGGGCCGCAATCATGCCTTTAATCCGGTCCTCGGTCAGCAGCAGGCGGTCCGCCAGGGCGTCCTTCATCCCTTCGGCCCGGGCGGCCTCCACATCCTGGGCGTTGGCGGCCAGAATATCCTCCCGGGCCTGCCACAAAATGGCGCAGAGGCTGAGAAGGACGGCGTCCTTCTGCCCCGTGGGGGCCAGGGCCATTGCCCCGGCGGCCTCCCTGGCCCTGGGTCCCAGCACCGTCATAATCCCTGCCATTTATACGCAGCCTCCTCCCACAAAATGCGTGCCCACCTTTGCCCCCTCCAGCAGGTCGTACAGGCGTCCGGGGGTCTTGCCGTTGATGATGTAGGTGTCGCCCCCCGCCCGCTGGACGATTTGGGCGGCCCGGAGCTTGGTAATCATGCCCCCGGTGCCCCGGGCGGAGCCCGCCCCGCCGGCGGTGGCAAACAGGGCGTCGTCGATGACCCTGACCTCCTCCACCAAAGCGGCGTCCGCGTGGTCGGCGGGGTTTTTCGTGTACAGGCCGTCGATGTCCGACAGGATGATGAGGCAGTCCGCCCCGGTGACCTGAGCCACAATGGCGGACAGGGTGTCGTTGTCCCCCACCCGGATTTCGTCGGTGGCCACGGTGTCGTTTTCGTTGACCACCGGGATGACCCCCAGGCCCAGCAGCGCCTCAAAGGTATTGCGGACATTCTCCCGGCTTTCGGGGCGGCACAGGCTGTAATTGGTCAGCAGCACCTGGCCCACCGTATGGTTATATTCTGAAAAATAGCGGTCGTACAGGTACATCAGCTCGCACTGGCCCACCGCGGCGGCGGCCTGCTTGCCGGGGATGTCCCCGGGGCGCTGCCGCAGCCCCAGCTTGCCAACGCCCACGGCAATGGCGCCGGAGCTGACCAGCACCAGCTCCCGCCCGGCATTTTTAAGGTCGGACATCACCCTGACCAGCTGTTCCATCAGGCGTATGTTGATGTGCCCCGTGGGGTGGGTCAGGGTGCTGGACCCCACCTTCAGGACAATGCGCCGCGCGTCCCTGGCAGTGCTCATGGGGCGGTTCCTCCTGTATGTTGTCTAAGGGTCTCCCCTTTTCAAAAAAGACCTAGCCTTCCTCCGCGGGGGGATTTTCCCGCACCAGCAGCTTGGTAATGCGCTGGTCGTCCATTTCCTTCACCGTAAACGCAAAGCGGTCGTAGGAAAAATGCTCCCCCACCTCGGGAATATGCTCCAGCAGCTCCAGCGCCCAGCCGTTCATGGTGTTATAGTCACTTTCGAAGCGGCGGGCGTCGTAGTGCATCGCATCAAAAAACTCATAGATGTTCATGTCGCCGCTGACCTCAAAGCTGCCGTCGCCCAGGTCCACAAGGTCGGTGACCACCTCGTCATCCTCGTCCCAAATCTCGCCCACCAGCTCCTCCAGCAGGTCCTCCAGGGTGACGACGCCCAGGGTGCCGCCGTAGTCGTCGATGACCACGGCCATATGGGTCTTGCTGCGCTGAAAGTCCCCCAGCAGGCGGGAAATCTTCATGGTGCGGTGGACATACATGACGTCGCCCATCATCCCCCGCAGGTCGATTTTCTGTCCCTGCACCGCCTTTTCCAAAATTTCCCGGGACTGGACGATGCCGATGATGTTGTCAATGGTGTCCTCGTATACGGGGATGCGGGAGAAGCTTTCCCCCATAATGGACCCCAGAATTTCTTCCTGGTCGTCCTCGATGTCCAGGGCAAAGACGTTTACCCGGGGGGTCAGCACCTCCTGGACGGTGGTCTCGTCAAATTCCAGCGCCGACTGGACCAGGTCCTTTTCCTCGTCCTCCAGCACGTTATCGTCCATAGTCTCCAGCATATATAAAAGCTCCTGCTCGGTGATGGAGGGGGCCTTTTCGCCGGTGTTTTTGCCCCGCAGCAGCCCCTTCAGCCAGGAGAAGAAGGCGGAAAAGGGGTAAAGAATGACCACAAAAAACCGCAGCGCCGACGTCACATCGCTGAGCACAATGCGCTCGCTGTGGTCCTTGGCAAGGCTTTTGGGCAGAATTTCCCCAAAGGTGAGCACCAAAAGGGTGGACGCGCCGGTGGCAATGGCCACGCCGGCGCTGCCAAAAAAGTCGGTGGCCACCACCGTGATGACCGAGGAAAGGGCGATATTGACCAGGTTGTTGCCGATGAGAATGGTGGACAGCAGACGGTCGTAATCATTCATGAGACGCAGGGCGGCCTTGGCCTTTATACTGCCCTCGTCCGCCATATTGCGGATACGCAGCGTATTGACGGTGGAAAACGCGGTCTCCGTCGCGGAAAAAAACGCGGATAGTCCCAGAAAAACAATCAGCAAAAGGATTGTTCCTATGTCTGTACTGTCCAAAAAAATACCAACTCCTATAATTCAAACTATGTGGGCGTCCCACGGGGTGCCGCAGCGGGCAGCCGTGCCCGTGTCAACTTATTTTAGCAAAGAAACCGGAAAAACTCAATGTTTTCCGGTTTTGTTTGCGATTTGTTCACCGATTTGGAAAAATCACGCTGCCCCGGGGCCAAGGCCTCCGCCTAAAATGGCCGCGGGCGTCAGATGCGGACAGCGGACGGCAGGCGCCGTCCGCTGTCCCTTTGATTAACCGCCGGATTGGCGGAAATCAGCCGTTATTCTTCTTCTGGGCGGCCACCGCCGCCAGGGCGTCCTTGCGGGAAAGGTTGATGCGGCCCTGCTGGTCGATCTCGGTGACCTTGACCAAAATCTCGTCGCCCACGGCCACCACGTCCTCCACCTTTTCCACCCGGTTTTCCGCCAGCTTGGAGATGTGGACAAGGCCCTCCTTGCCGGGGGCGATTTCCACAAAGGCGCCAAAGGCCATCAGGCGGGTGACCACGCCCTTGTAGATGGCCCCGATTTCGGGGTCGTTGACAATGGTCTCGATGATGGAGACGGCGCGGCGGGCGTTGTCGATGTCGATGGCCGACACAAAGACATGGCCGTCGTCCTCGATGTCGATTTTAACGTCGCACTCGGCGCAGATCTTCTGGATCACCTTGCCGCCGGAGCCGATGACCTCGCGGATTTTATCGGGGTCGATGGTCAGGGTAAGCATTTTGGGGGCGTACTTGGACAGCTCCGGACGGGGCGCGGGGATGCATTTGAGCATGATTTCGTCCAGAATATAATTGCGGGCCTTGTGGGTTTTGGCAAAGGCCTCCTTGATGATCTCGGGGGTCAGGCCGTCAATTTTCAGGTCCATCTGGATGGCGGTAATGCCCTTTTTGGTGCCGCCCACCTTAAAGTCCATGTCCCCAAAGAAATCCTCCAGGCCCTGGATGTCCACCATGGTCATCCAGCGGTCGCCCTCGGTGATAAGGCCGCAGGAGATGCCGGCCACGGGGGCCTTGATGGGCACGCCCGCGTCCATCAGGGCCAGGGTGGAGCCGCAGATGGAGCCCTGGGAGGTGGAGCCGTTGGAGGAGAGAACCTCACTGACCAGGCGCAGGGTGTAGGGGAAGTCCTCCACCGGGGGAATCACCGGCAGCAGGGCGCGCTCGGCCAGGGCGCCGTGGCCAATCTCCCGGCGGCCGGGGCCGCGGCTGGGCCGGGTCTCGCCCACCGAGTAGGAGGGGAAGTTGTAGTGGTGCATATACCGCTTGCTGGTCTCCTCGTCAATGCCGTCCAGCAGCTGGGCCTCCCGGACGGTGCCCAAGGTGGCAATGGTCAGCACCTGTGTCTGGCCCCGGGTAAACATGCCGGAGCCGTGGACCCGGGGAATGAGGCCCACCTCGGCGGCCAGGGGCCGGATTTCATCCATGCCGCGGCCGTCCACCCGCTTCTGCTCGTCCAGCAGCCAGCGGCGGACAATATGCTTTTGCAGCTTGTAAATACATTCGTCGATGATGGCCGCCTGGTCGGGGTACTGGGCGTCAAACTGCTCGTGAATATCGGCCACGATGGGGGCCAGGCGCTCCTCCCGGACATTTTTGTCGTCGGTGTCCAGGGCAAGCTTCACCCGGTCCTGGGCAAAGGCGCGCACCGCCTCAAACAGGTCGTGGGGCACCTCCTTGGATTCGAAGGGCACCTTCTGCCTGCCCACCTGGGCCTGGACCTCTTTAATAAAGCCCACCATCTTCTGGATTTCGGCAAAGCCCTGCATAATGGCGTCCAGCATGGTGTCGTCGTCCACCTCGTTGGCGCCGGCCTCAATCATGCAGACCTTGTCGGCGGTGCCGGCCACGGTCAGCTGCAGGTCGCTTTTTCCCTTCTCCTCATGGTTGGGGGCCAAAACGATGCGGCCGTCCACCAGCCCCACGTTAATGCCCGCAATGGGGCCGTTCCAGGGAATGTCCGAAATGGACAGGGCCATGGAGGTGCCGATCATCCCCGCGATTTCGGGGGAGCAGTCGGGGTCCACCGACAAAACGGTCATGACCACCGAGACGTCGTTGCGCATATCCTTGGGAAAGAGGGGACGGATGGGCCGGTCCACCACCCGGGAGGACAGAATGGCCTTCTCCGAGGGGCGGCCCTCCCGCCGCATAAAGGAGCCGGGGATTTTGCCCACGGCGTACAGCTTTTCCTCAAAATCCACCGACAGAGGGAAGAAGTCGATGCCCTCCCGGGGCTTTTGGGACATGGTGACGTTGACCAGCACGGTGGTCTCGCCATAGCGGACCAGCACGCTGCCGCTGGCAAGGCACGCCATTTTCCCGGTCTCGAAGCTGATTTCGCGGCCGGCAAACTGGGTTTTGAACACGCGGTAATTTTCAAACATAACTAGAACCTCCTGTAACTATATTGTCCAGGCGGCCCGCCGTTATTTTAGCAATAAATCCGCCGGCCGGGGGCGGCCCCCGGCCGGTCGATTCACTGCTAAACTTCGGGCGTCCGCCGCTAAGACCTGTCCTATGCCAATGAAAGGCAGGCAGCCCCCGGCCGCCTGCCTTTTGGACGAACTACTTGCGCAGACCCAGCTTTGCAATGACGGCGCGGTACCGCTCGATGTCCTTCTTCTGAGGTAGGTCAGAAGGTTTCTGCGGTGGCCGACCATCTTCAGCAGGCCGCGGCGGGAGTGATGGTCCTTTTTGTGGGTCTTCAGATGCTCGGTCAAATCGTTGATCCGCTTGGTCAAAACCGCAATCTGGACCTCGGGAGAACCGGTGTCGCCCTCGTGGGTTGCGTACTCCTGCATAATTTGGGTCTTTACTTCTTTTTGCAGCATTGCTTCACCTCATAAAACAGTCGCCGATTTCCCAGCGGGGGGCGTAGGCAGTCCCAGTAAGGGCTTATTTCCCCGGGCCGCGAAACGGTCGGTTGGTTGTCGTGCTTGCACACGCGTGGATATTATAGCATACGGGACCGGCTGTGTAAAGGAATTTTCCCGGATTTTCCGCTTTTGGGTCCTTTACACCGCCTTGGGGGTATAGGGAATCAGCTGGCCCTGGTCGTTCATCCGAAAGACCTTGGAGCTGCTCTCCTGTATGTACACGGTCAGCACGGGGACCTCCTTTTCCTGGGGGGTCTCGTAATTTTCGTGGACATAAAACACCACGGGGTAATAGCTTTTGCCCTCGATCTTCTGGAGGTCCAGGCACTCGATGCTGAAGACGTCGTCGTCGTCCATTTCGGTCATGACATGAAGCACCTTGTCAATGGCCACGTTGATGGCGGCGGTGGAATCCTCCACCCGGGGGTTGCGGATGTTGTTGTCGATGATCACCACGGCCACCAGCACCACCAAAATGGCGGCCGCCGTAACGGCAAGCTGCCGGGGGGTCATTTTCTTCTTTTTAGGTGCCTCGGCCCCACCGGACTGGGGGGCGGGGCCGGCGTTTGATTTTTTTGCCATAGCGGTGCTACTCCTTCTTTCTTCCGGGCAGTCCCGCGCAGCGGGATGTGTGGAATTGCCCTTGTATAGTGCGGGGCTTCGGGCTGTCCGCCCGGCCCCTATTGCCGGGTCAGGTCCCGCACGGCCCGGACGTCGCGGCGGATCTGCTCCGCCATGGCCTCCACCGTTTCAAACTTCTCCTCATCCCGCAAAAAGCGGAGCAGCCGCACCTCCACCATCCGGCCGTACAGGTCGCCGGAAAAGTCCAGGATGTACGTCTCGCAGTTAAGTCCCGGCGAATCCACCGTGGGCTTTACCCCCACGTTGGTCACCCCGTGGTACTGCCTGTCCCCGATGATTACCCGGCTTTGGTACACCCCAAAGCGGGGGATGGTAAAGCGGGGGGGAAAGGTCTGGTTGATGGTGGGGCTGTCCAGCAGGCGGCCCAGCCGCTTGCCGTGCTGCACCGGGCGCAGGATGCCGTAGGCGCCGCCCAGCATGGCGGCGGCCTCCTCCATGCGCCCCTCCCGGACGCACTGGCGGATGCGGGTGGAGCTGACGGCCTCGCCCTGCCAAAGGACCGGCTCCAGGGTGATGACCTCCACCCCCAGGGGGGCGCAGAGCTTCCGCAGCAGGGAGGCATCCCCGGCGGCGGCCTTGCCAAACCGGTAGTTAAAGCCGCAGACGATAACCTTGGCCCGCAGGTTTTGCAGCAGGATTTTAGTGACAAACTCCTCCGGGGACAGGTCCCGCATCTGGGCAAAGGCCGGGCAGATCATCTCCCGGACCCCCAGGGCTTCCAGGACGGCCTCCTTCTGCTCGTCGGTCTGCAGCAGGGTGTAGTCGGCCTTCCCCTGGGGGGCCTGCCCCAGCGCGGCGTATGTAAATACCCGCGGGACCAGCCCCCGGGTCCCTGCCTCCCGGACCATCCGGCAGACCACCGCCCGGTGTCCCAGGTGGACCCCGTCAAAAAAGCCCAGAGCCACCGCGCCGTCCCCGGCGCACCGGCCCCACAGCTCAGAGGACCTTTGCATATGACGCCTCCTCAGTCCATGGTGATAAACAGCTTGACAATAACCAGCTCATCCTTTTCCCGGTCGATGCGGGCAAGGCCCAGAAAGCGGTCCCCGCCGTACACCCGCAAAGGCTGGTCGGTGTCGGGGTGTCGGATGCGCCCAGGGTCCAGCCGCACCCCATGGAGAAACAGTTCCTCCTGCCTTGGGGAAAGGAAGATTCGCCCGTAGTCCCCAAAGGCGGTGTCCACCGGCAGCAGCAGCTGCACGCCCTTGCGCTTGGCCTTTTCAATCATCTCGCGGGCATAGTCCAGCCGATCGGCCTCCAGCAGGGATTTGCCGATTTCGCCGCCTTGCGCCTTGGCGAAGGTAAACGCCATGCCGCCGCCGATAATCAGCACATCCACCTTCTCCA
>CALGIL010000242.1 GCA_937914895.1 uncultured Angelakisella sp. | reverse complement strand
TTCGGACACGGTGCAGCAGAAAGAGGCCGCCATGTCCTCCACAGACACCGGCTCCCCCTTCTGCTGTCCGTTGTGCACCAGGTTGATGACCGCCGTCTTCAGCCCCGAAAAGCTGAAATTATACGGCCCCTCGGCCTGGGGCCGGGGCAGGGGGTACCGGGCGGGGTCCCCCTTTCGGGAGATGCGGTCCAGCTCCACCCCGCCGGGATAGGGCAGACCCAGGCTGCGGGCCGCCTTGTCAAAGGCCTCCCCCGCGGCGTCGTCGCAGGTGCGCCCCAGCACCCGGTAGGTTGTATAGTCCTCCACCTTGACAATATGGCTGTGCCCCCCGGATACAATGAGGCAGAGAAAGGGGGGCCGCAGCCCCGGATGGGTGATGTAGTTGGCGGCCACGTGGCCCCGGAGGTGGTGCACCGGCACCAGGGGCTTTGCGCTTGCAAGGGCCAGGCCCTTGGCAAAATTGACCCCCACCAGCACCGCCCCGATGAGGCCGGGGGCGGCGGTGACGGCCACCGCGTCCACCGACGCCATGGTTTCTCCCGCCCGGTCCAGGGCCGCCCTGGTCACCGGGACAATCTGCTCCACATGGCGGCGGCTGGCAATTTCGGGCACCACGCCGCCGTACTGCCGGTGCTCCTCCAGCTGGGTGTGGACCACCGACGACAACACCCGGCGGCCGTCCTCCACCACCGCGGCGGCGGTCTCATCACAGGAGGTTTCGATGCCAAGGACTTTCATGCTTTCTCCTTCTTTCCCGGTCCTGCGCGGGGGTCAGCCCCTGCCATTAAGCTCTTTGATATAAGGGATGACCTCGTGGAGGGTCCCAAACAGGACATCGTAAAGGCCGTGCATCTCCGGGGTGACGGGCAGCAAATCCGGAATCATCACCGTCACCATGCCGGCGGCGCGCAGGGCGCGCACCCCGTTGTGGCTGTCCTCCACCCCCAGGGCGTTTTGGGGGGCCACCCCCAGTTCCTCCAGCACCCGCAGGTAGATGTCCGGGTGGGGCTTGCCCCGCCCGGGGGGCAGCATGTCGCCATACACCACGCTGCCCAGGTATTGGTCCACACCGGTTACCTCCAGGGAGGGCTGGGCCACCCGTTGGGGGGTGGAGGTAGCCACCCCCATTTGGATGCCCTCCGCCTTTAAAAAGTCCAGCAGCTCCATCAGGCCCGGCTTCAGCTCCACATGTTCGGCGTGGATGCGGGCAAAGGCCTCCCGGGTTTTTTCGCGGTAGCGCTCGTACAGCCCATCCTTCAGGCGCTCCCGCATCATGGCCTCGATGTAGTCGCTGTGGGAGCCGATGGCCATCAGCTGCATCTCCCGGTCGGGCTTCATCCCCAGGCTCTCCTGGATCTTCATGCACTCCGCAATAAAGGAATCCTCGGTGTTGAACATGGTGCCGTCCATATCGAATACCACTGCTTGAATCACGGGGGCTGCTCCTCCTCTTGTTTTTGTCAGATCCGTGGCCGGCGGGTCAGGAGCCCACCTCCCGCTTCTGCATCCCCTCCAGCAGGGGGATGACGTCCAGAAGCGAATCCACCCTGGCGTAAATAATTTGGGCCATCTCGGGGGTATAGGGCATCATATCCGGCACCATCACCGCCTTCATGCCGGCGGCGTGGGCGGCCCGCAGGCCGTTGTGGCTGTCCTCCAGGGCCATGGCGTTTTGGGGGGCCACCCCCAGGCGGCGGCAGGCCTCCTCATAAATGGCGGGGTGGGGCTTGCTGTGGGGCACCATGTCCCCGGTGACCAGGGCGTCCAGATACCGAAGCCCGTCCGCGTGGCCCAGGGCCGACCGGGCCTCCTGCTCGTAGGTGGAGGTGGCCACCGCCACCCTGTACCCGCGCTCCTTGAGGTAGGACATCAGCTGGTGGAAGCCCTTTTTGACCGGGCAGCCCAGCAGGTGGGCCTCGTGGAACACCTTGTTGACCCGCTGGGCAAACAGGGGGAACAGCTCCTCCCCGCAGCTTTTGCGGTGCAGTTCCATCCAGATGTCGTGGGTGGTGCCCTTGGAATTGATGATCAGGTCCCAGTCGTCGGGCAGACCCAGCTCCCGCCGGGCCTTGGCCGAAGCCTCGGCCTCCAGG
>CALGIL010000241.1 GCA_937914895.1 uncultured Angelakisella sp. | reverse complement strand
CGGGTGCAGACCCGGCGAATGGGCCTGGGGGACTTTTTGGGCACCCGGGACGGCGCCCCGGAGGCCGGGGAGGAGTTTGGCAGGGAGGTGACCTTAGGCTTGCGGCTGGACCTGTACCACCGCCAAAGCGGCCAGGACTGCTACGACCTGTTTGCGCGGATTTGTCAGGCCCTGATGCTGGAGGGCTTTTCCCCCGCGCCGGACAGCCTTTCCTGCGGGGACGCCGCCTATGACCGCGCCGCCGGCGCCTTTCATCTGGTCTGCCGGGGAGAAGTGCGGGGACGGATGGGGGTGACCCGCCCCGGCGCCCCCCTGGACCGCTTTGAGATTAGGAGGGTAAGCGAATGAATATTGGAACCTATCGCCCCGGGGTCTATTCCCAGTACACCGTCACCTCGCTGTACGGCGGACGGCGGCAGGGGACCCGGCTGGGCTTGGTGGGGTGCTTTGGACTGGCGGAGCCTTTGACCGTCCAGACCTACACCCCGGGCATTTCCGCGCCGCCCCCCGGGGCCGCCCCGCTGCTGCAAAACCTGTGGACCCTCTGCCTGAAGGCGGGGGTGGGGGCGGTGTACGCGGTATCCCTGCCCCAGGGGCCCGGCGCCGGGCAGGTGGAGGAGGCCCTGGGGGCCCTGGATGACCGGGATGTGTACGCCGTGGCTTTGCAGGCCTTTGGCGTGGACCACGCCCAGGCCGCCGCCCGCTGGGCCGCCGGTCAGTCCGCCCAGCAGAAGGAGCGCATGGTGTTTTTGGGCCAGACTGACCAAAGCGCCGCCATCACCCTTGCGGGACAGCTGAACCAGGAGCGGGTGGTTTTGACCCTGGGTGCCCCGGGATGGGAGGGGCAGGAGGGCGACGCCCTGTACGGTGCCGCGGCCCTGGGGCTGGCGGTGGCCTTGCAGGAGGACCCCTCCGTCTCCTTCAGCAACCTGGAGCTGTCCGCCCTGGAGGGGGTGGGGGGCCTTTCCCTAAGCCAGTGCGATGCCCTGCTGGAGGCGTGGGTAAGCCCCTTGGTGCCGGTGGGGGGCCATGTGGAATGCCTGCGGGCGGTGACCACCAAAACCCGGGACGGCGGGGTGCCGGACCGGAGCCTCTACCCCATCAACGCCATCCTTATCATCGACCATGTGCTGCGGAACCTGCGTGGGACGCTTGCCTCCCTCCTCAAGGGGGGCAGGCAGGGGGCGGGCACCCTGTCGGCGGTGGGGTCCCAGGTGACGGTGCTCCTCAGCGGGCTGCGGCAGCAGGGCATCATCACCGACTACGGCGCCCCCTATGTATACACCCCCGGCGACGACCCCGGGCGGTGCGTGGTGGAGGTGTCCTTTCGGGCGGCCTACACCATCAACCAAATCTGCATCACCGCCCAGGTGCAGCTGTAACGCGAAAAGGAGGTAAGGACCCATGGCGGACATCACATTCCCCACCGGCAGCGATATTTACCTGGAGGTCAACGGCCGGCGGCTGGCGGTGGCCCAGGGCTATAAGGCCAAAACCACCAAGGAAAGCCGGTATGTGGAGGCCTTTGGCAGCAAGGAGCCGGTGGGCACCATCGACGGCAAAACCCGCCACGTGGTGGAGCTGACCCGGGTGCGGGTGACCGGGGCGTCCCCCGCGGACGGGGTGGACTTTTACGCCCTGCGGGATTTTAATGTGGTCATTGTGCGGCCGGACCGGAAGATTATTTACTCCGGCTGCCAGTGGTCGGACATCTACGAGGCCGCCCAGACCGGGGACCTCATTTTTGAGACGGTGACCCTGGTGGCCTCCAAACGGCTGGAGGTGGAGGCGTGAAGGGGGATGGGGAGGCCGCCCGCCGGGTTTTAAGGCTGCGCCACGGCCAGCCAGCCGCCTCCATTACGCCCCCCGCGGACACACTGCCAAGGGCGGGGGCCGCCCGGGTGCCGGACGGCGCTGCGCCCAAGGCCCCCGGCTGGGCGGCCCCGCCCCGGGGTGCCCCCGGACTGCCGGCGGTGCGGGGGGAGGAAAGCCCCCTGCCCCAGACCCCCTGGGCGGCGGATGGGCCCGGGGAGACGGACGCGGCGGGGGCGCTGCTGGACCAGCTGCGCCGCCAGCGCCGCAGGACCTCCCAGGTGCAGGATTTTTGGGAGGAGCTGACGTGAAGGAGGGGATGAGAAATGGCCGCCATGCGGTATAAAAGCTATGTCTTTCCCCACAATCCCGCCCGGCTGGAGGTGGAGGGCAAGGCCCTGGTGGCCGGGGCCCACTGCCCCGGCTACGGCCCGGTGTACCAGCATCTGGGCACGGCCCAGCGGGTCATCACCGGGGAGGGGAGCTTTTTCGGTCCCGGGGCCCAGGGGGACTATGCCGCCCTGGAACAGGTGTTTTTTCAGGCGGGGCCGGGGATGCTGTTTCTGCCCGCCATGACGCCGGTGCGGGCCTTTTTTACCCGCCTTGCCTACCTGGGCCAGGGGGACGGCGAAATTATCCGGTACGCCTTTCAGTTTGTGGAGGACCTGGCCCCCGCGGGGCAGACGGGAGGTGGAGCCTATGCTGACCTTATGGGCTAGGGGGGCCGACGGCGCCCGGTACGCCGTCCCGGACCCTGTGGCCGTGGAGGTGACCTGGGGCATGGACAGCCCCGCCCACAGCATGGAGCTGTCCTTTTTGCGCCAGGGCCCGCCCCTGCCGCCCCTGGTGGAGGCGGAGCTCCACAGCGGGGAACAGGTTTTGTTCCGGGGCTTCTGCGACCAGCAGAGGGAGGAATCCGGCCCCGGGGGACGCAGCCTTCAGATTAGCGCCCGCAGCCGCGGGGGTCTTCTTTTAGACAACGAGGCCCAGCCCAAAACCTACTTTCGGGCGGATACCGGGGATATTTTTCGGGCCCATGTGCTGCCCTACGGCATCACCCGGCTGGAGGTGCCCCGGGTGCTGTCCGCCGGTCTGTTTGAGGTGCAGAAGGGCCGCAGCGAATGGGAGGTCTTTTGCGCCTTTTGCATGCGGATGTACGGCCGCCTGCCCTGGCTGGACAGCCGGGACGGGGTCCGGGTGGCCGCCCCGGACCGCACCCCCGCGGCGGTGGTTTCCAACGACCCGGCCCGGCCCGGGGCCCTGCGGTACCAAAGCCTCTGCCGGACCCTGCGCCGGTCCTCGGTGGTCAGCCGGATTGTCATCCGGGACAGGGACGGCAATTACAGCTCGGCCATGGAGACCCGGCAGAAGGACCTGGGGGTGCAGCGGCGTCGGTTTATCATCCCCGCCGCCGAGTATGCCACAACTCCCACCGCCGACGCCTTTCAAAGGCTTCAGCGCTCCAGCCTGGGGTTTTACTCCCTGGGGGCGGTGCTGCCGGGGCTGGCCCCGGTGGAGCTGGGGGACGCCGTTTTGGTGGCCGACCCCCTGTGCGGCCAGCGGGTGCTGACGGTTTACCAGCGGATTCTTTGCCGGGACGCCCGGGGGCTGCAAACCAGGCTGACCCTGGCCGACCCGGAGTATTTGTGAGAGAGGAGGGAGCCTGATGTTTGTGCATCAGCTGCTGGAGAGGCGGGATGCCCCCGTCCCCGCCGGCCTTGCGCGGATCAGCTTTTCTTCCC
>CALGIL010000240.1 GCA_937914895.1 uncultured Angelakisella sp. | reverse complement strand
AACAGGAGGAATCAAGAATGACCTTGACAGAACGGGAGATTTTTTCCCAGCAGGAGGCCCTGGAGCGTGCCCTGGAGGCCTTTTCGGCCCGCCGGGAGCAGTTGGGGGCATACATCAGCCCGGAGCAGAAGCGGTATGTCTTTGTGGGCTGCGGCTCCAGCCACATGATGGCCCAAAGCGCCGCCCGGGCCTTTGCCCTGGAGCCGGGGGTGTCCGCCTACGCCCTGGCGGGCGGGGATTATCTGCTGGCCCCCGAGGACTACCGCGGCATGGTGGAGGGCAGTGTGGTGGTGTTCTTTTCCCGGTCCGGGGCCACCGGCGAGCTGCTGCGGGCCGCCGAGACCATGAGGACGGTGTGCGGTGTGCGGATCCTCACCGTCACCATGGCGGAGCAGAGTCCCCTGGAGGCGCTGTCCCATTGCACCCTGGCCATGCCCTGGGCCCATGACCAAAGCGTCTGCCAAACCCGCAGCGTCACCACCTTCTATACCGTCATCCTGCTGCTGTGGGCCCTGTACCGGGGCGACGCCGCCCTGGAGGAGGACGTGGCAAAGGCCGCCCGCGGCAGCACCGCCCGGCTGGAGAGCCTGCGCCCCGCCCTGCGGGACCTGGCCCACGGGAGCTTTACAGATGTGGTGGTGCTGGCCGACGGGGTGCTGTGCGGCATTGCGGCCGAGGCCGCCCTGGCCTTTACCGAGGTGTGCATGGTAAGCGGCAAAAGCTTCCACCTGCTGGACTACCGCCATGGCCCCAAGGTGCTGGGGTCCCCCGATACCCTGTACCTGCTGGTGGTACGCCCCCAGGGGCAGCAGCTGCAGCGGGACATGGCGGCGGATGTGGCCGCCACCGGCGGCACTGTGGTCCTGCTCTGCCCCCGGGAACACACCTCGGGCTGGGATGCCGGGCTGGTCATCCCCTGTGACGCCGCCCGGTTTGCCTCCTACGGCATTCCCCTGATTCAGGCGGCCCAGGTGCTGGCGCTGGAAAGGGCCCTTCACACCGGCATCGATCCCGACCATCCCAAGGGCCTGGACTCGTTTATCACCTTGAAGTGACGGGGGAAGGATGAGGAGAGATGGTCAATACAAAATATCTGTTGGAGGATGCCCGGCGGGGGCGGTATGCGGTTCCAGCCTTTAACATCCACAACCTGGAGACGGCCCAGGTGGTGCTGGAGGCCGCGGCAGCCCTGCACTCCCCTGTGATTTTGGCGGCCACCCCGGGGACGGTGCGCCATGCGGGGTGCGGCTACCTGGCGGCCATTGCCCAGGAGGCGTGCCGGCAGTACGACCTGCCCATTGCCCTGCACATGGACCACCATGAGACCTTTGAGAGCATCCGGGACGGAATCCTTGCCGGGTTTTCCTCGGTGATGATCGATGCCTCCATGCTGCCCTTTGAGGAAAACATTGCCCGCACCGCCCGGGTGGTGGCGCTGGCCCACCGCCACGGGGTCACCGTGGAGGCGGAGCTGGGCCGCCTGGCCGGGGTGGAGGACGGCCTTGCTGTGGACGATGCGGACAGCGCCTACACCGACCCGGACAGGGCGGCGGAGTTTGCCCGGCGCACCGGCATTGACTCGCTGGCGGTAGCCATCGGCACGGCCCATGGCCTGTACAAAAGCACCCCCAAGCTGGACCTTGGGCGTCTGAGCGCCATCCGGGAAAAGGTGGACATCCCCCTGGTGCTCCACGGGGCGTCCGACGTGCCGGACGAGGCGGTGCGGGAGGCCATTGCCCGGGGCATCTGCAAGGTCAATGTGGCCACCGACCTTAAAATTCCCTTTGCCCAGGGGCTGCGGGAGTACCTGCTGGCTCATCCCGAGGCAAACGACCCCCGGCAGTACCTGCAGCTGGCCAAGGAGCGCATGGGCGCGGTGGCGGTCCATAAGATCAAGCTCTGCGGCAGCGACGGCGTCTGCCCCTGACCTCCACAGACGGCATAGAAGAAGGCCCCCTTGGGGGGCCTCTCTTTTTCTTTGCGGCGGTCTTTTTTGCAGGACCAAAACGTGATACAATGGACAGACGAAAGAAAGGGGGCGGCGCCATTGACCGGACAGGAGGCCATCGCCTATATTCACAGCAGGGGCTGGATGGGCAGCAGGCCGGGGCTTGCGCGGATTACGGAGCTGCTGGACCGGATGGGGAATCCCCACCAAAAGCTGCGGTATGTTCATATAGCGGGCACCAACGGAAAGGGGTCCACCTCCGCCATGCTGGACACGGTGCTGCGCGGGGCCGGCGTCCGGACGGGGCTGTACACCTCGCCCTATATCCACCGCTTTCAGGAGCGCATTCAGGTGGACGGCGTCCCCATCAGGGATGGGAACCTGGGCAGCGTCACCGAATATGTCCGTGCCTGCGCCCAGGATATGGCCGAGGGCCCCACCGAATTTGAGCTGCTGGCCGCGGTGGCCTTCGAGCATTTTTACAGAAGCGGCTGCCAGCTGGTGGTGCTGGAGGTGGGCATGGGCGGGCGCCTGGACGCCACCAACGTCATCCCGGCGCCGGAGGTGGCGGTCATCACCAACATCGGCCTGGACCACACCCAGCAGCTGGGCAGCACGGTGGAGGCCATCGCCGGGGAAAAGGCGGGCATCATCAAGGCCGGCTGCGATGTGGTGCTGTACCGGCCCCAGCGCCCCGGGGTGGAGGCGGTGGTCCGCGGCGCCTGCGCACGGGCCGGGGCTGTCCTGCACCGTCCCGCGGAGCGCCCGGAGCCGGTGGAGCGCAGCCTGGACGGACAGGTTTTTACCTACGACGGCCTTCGGGAGCTGCATCTGGCCCTGTTGGGGGACCACCAGCTGCAAAACGCCGCGGTGGTGTTGGAGGTCCTCCGGGTGCTGGGGGAAAAGGGCTGGAGCATCCCCGAGGCCGCCGTCCGCAGGGGGCTGGAGACCGTCCGCTGGCCGGGCCGCTTTGAGGTGCTGCAGCGCCGGCCGGTGTTTGTGGTGGACGGGGGGCACAACCCCCAGTGCGCCCAGGCGGTGGCGGACAATCTGGATACCTACTTCCCCGGCAGGCGGGTCATTTTGCTGACCGGGGTGCTGGCGGACAAGGATTACGCCGCCCTGTACGCCATTATGGACCCCCACGTGTCCCGGTACTATACCGTCACCCCGGACATCCGCAGGGCCCTGGACGGCGGGGAGCTGGCCGCCTATCTGGGCCGGTACGGCAAGCCGGCGGAGGCCTGCGCCTCGGTGGAGGAGGGGGTCCGGGCGGCGCTGGCCGCCGCGGGGCCGGAGGATGTGGTGCTTACCATGGGGTCGCTGTATATTGTGGGCCCGGTGCGGGAGTGCTTTGGGCTGTACGAATAGGGGGATGGGCATGGATGTTGGGTTTGGACGCCTGACGCGTCTGGCACGTCTGGCGCTGCTGTTGGCCATGGAGGTGGTGCTGTCCCGGTTCCTCTCCATTGCCACCCCCATTGCCAAAATCGGCTTTGGGTTTGTGCCGGTGGTGCTGGCGGCGGTCCTTTACGGTCCCCTTTGGGCCGGGGCGCTGGGGGGGCTGGCGGATTTTTTGGGGGCCATTCTTTTTCCCACCGGGGCGTACTTTCCGGGCTTTACCCTTACCGCCGCATTGGTGGGCTGCGTCTACGGCTGGTTTTTGTTTGACCGGCCCATCACCTGGAAAAACACCCTGGGGGCGGTGTCTGTCGTCTCCCTGGTCTGCCACCTGGGCCTGAATACCCTGTGGCTCCTCGTCATCTCCGGATACGGGGCCATGGCCCTGCTGCCCACCCGCGCCGTCCAGACGGCGGTGATGGCGGTTTTGCAGGTGCTGGCCATCCGGCTTCTGGCCAAAGTAGAAATCAGAAAATAGGAATCAGAAAATAGCAGAGACGAAGGAAGCCGCACACTTTGCGCATTTCCTTCGTCTCTGCTGCTTTGGTCTTTTGTTTTCCGATGGTGATTCGCATCCCCTGCGGCTTTTCGCGGCTGCTAAGTCCTATTTCCCAATAGCTACAAGAACAGCCTGATGAGCAGGGGCATCAGCACAATGACGGTGATGATGCGGCAGGTGTGGGCCGCCACGATTTTGGGGGTGTCCAGGCCCAGCTCCTCCGAAAGCAGGCTCATTTCGGCGATGCCGCCGGGGATGCAGGAAAACAGGGCGGTGGGCCGGTCCAGCTTGGTAAGCTTTCCAATGAGCCAGGAGGTGATGAAGGCCATGCACAGCACCTCCACCACCACCAGCCCCATGGGCAGCAGCAGCGTGCCGATGGACGCCAGCGCCTCCCGGGTGATCTGGCAGCCCACAAAGCAGCCGCAGCAGACCTGGACGATAAACCGCGCCGCCCGGGGCAGGCTTAGGCTGCGCACCAGTACGTTGACCAGCAGGGTGGCGCAGATGGAGCCGATGACAGCGCCGGCGGGCACCCCCAGCCAACGGAACAAAAAGCCCCCCGCGGCGGCGGCCCCCAGGGCCAGCCCCGCCTCGCCCAAAGCCTCGCCCCGGGGGAGGCGCCTGCCCCCGCCGGGGCCGAGGGAACGCCGGAGACCCCCC
>CALGIL010000239.1 GCA_937914895.1 uncultured Angelakisella sp. | reverse complement strand
GTTGACGCCGTCCCCCACAAAAACCAGGGTACCCTTTGGGGATTTTTGGGTCAGCAGGGCCTCCACCCGGTCCACCTTATCCCCGGGCAGCAGCCCCGCGGCGTATTCGTCCACCCCCGCGGCCTGGGCGGCAGCGGCGGCGGCCCCCTGGGCATCCCCGGTCAGCATCACGGTCCGGCGGACCCCCAGGGCCTTCAGGCGGCGGATGGCCTCGCCCGCGTCGGGCTTTAACTGGTCGGCAATCAAAACATAACCGGCGTAAGCGCCGTCCGCCGCCAGATGGACCACCGTCCCGCCCTCCGGGACCTCCGGGGCCAAAACGCCCTCCCGGTCCATCAGCCGGCGGTTGCCGGACAGCACCCGCCGCCCGTCCACCCGGCAGGAGATGCCAAGGCCCGGCAGCTGGGTGTATTCCTCCACCGTCCGCCGGGGCAGCGCCCGGCCCCACGCCTCCAGGATGGAGGCGGCAATGGGGTGGGTGGAGTTCTGCTCGGTCTGGGCGGCCAGCTCCAGCAACTCCTCCTCGGTCCTGTCCACGGGGTGGATCTCGGTGACCCGAAACACCCCCTGGGTTAAAGTGCCGGTTTTGTCAAAGACCACCAAATCCGCCTTGGCCAGGGCCTCCAGGTAATTGGAGCCCTTGACCAGAATCCCCATGCGGGAGGCGGCGCCGATGCCCCCAAAAAAGCTGAGGGGCACCGAGATGACCAGGGCGCAGGGGCAGGAGATGACCAAAAAGGTAAGGGCCCGGTAGACCCAGTCGTACCAGTCGCCGGAAAACAGCAGCGGAGGAACCACCGCCAGCAGCGCCGCGCCCGCCACCACCGCAGGGGTGTAGTACCGGGCAAAGCGGGTGATAAACTGCTCGCTTCTGGCCTTTTTGTCCGCGGCGTTTTCCACCAGCTCCAAAATGCGGGCGACGGTGGACTGCCCAAATTCCCGGGTGACCCGGGCCCGCAGCAGGCCGGTCTGGTTGACGCAGCCGCTTAGGAGCTCATCCCCAGGGCGCACCGTCCGGGGCACCGATTCGCCGGTGAGGGCGGCGGTATCCACCAGGGACTGGCCTTCTAGAAGCACACAGTCCAGGGGAATTTTTTCGCCGGGGCGGATAAGGATTTCGTCCCCCACCTCCACCTGGTCGGGGGGCACCGTCCGGGCGGCACCGTCCACCCAAAGGTTGGCGCTGTCCGGCCGGATGTCCATCAGCTGGGCGATGGACCGGCGGGAGCGTCCCACGGCGTAGGACTGAAACAGCTCTCCCACCTGATAAAATAACATGACCGCCACGCCTTCGGGGTATTCCCCAATAAGGAACGCCCCCACCGTGGCCAGGGCCATGAGAAAATTCTCGTCAAAAATTCTGCCTTTTGCCATGTTGCGCCCCGCCCGCAGAAGGACCTCTCCCCCGGCCAGCAGATAGGCGGCAAGGCATAGGACGAAGCGCAGTGCCTGGGCCATGGGAACCGCCATGGCAGGAATGAGAAGCAAACCGGCGGCGGCTAGCGTGATTATTTTCCCCTTTTCCGGTTTGCCGCCGTGGTCGTGGCCGCAGCCGCAGCCGTCCTCGTCGTCGTCCCCGCCGCAGCAGCAGC
>CALGIL010000238.1 GCA_937914895.1 uncultured Angelakisella sp. | reverse complement strand
GCAGCCGGAGCCCCCCCCCATGCCCAACCCGGCCCCCAACCCAGCCGGCAAAGCCGTCCGGGTGACCCTTAACGGCAGCCGCGTGGAGCTGGAGCCCGGCGCCGACGGAAGCGGCCTGTACTTTTTTGACGTGCTCAACTACGTGGATATCGACCCCGCCAACCCCCAGGGGAACATCGTCATCCGGCGCAACGGCAAAAACGCGTCCTACATCGAAGCCATCCAGGACGGGGACGAAATCGAAATCTACTGGAGCAGCTGACCGGACAATCTGTGGGAGGAGGGGCAGCCCCCGCCCTCCCCAAGGAGGTAAGCACCTATGGACACCTATGTTGTCAGACAGCCCATCATGGACCGCAGCCAAAAGGTCATCGCCTACGAAATTTTGTACAAGGAGGACGAGACCAGCCTGTACAGCCAAAACGATATGTGGGTGGCCAACGCCATCGAGGAATTTTTGATGGACCTTAACAGCGACAAATTCCTGGCGGGCAAGGCGGCCTTTCTCACCTTTACCCCCAACCTGCTCATGCGCAACATCCCCAAAATGTTTTCGCCGGACCGGCTGGTCATTCAAATTGAGGACAACGCCATTGTCCACCCCCTGGCCCAAAAGATGATCTACCGCTACAAAAAGCAGGGCTACCGCGTGGCCATTAAGGACTTTGAGTTTTCGCCCCGGTACTTCGGCATCATGGACGCGGTGGACATCATCAAGGTAAACCTGTCCGGCGATCCCTCCTCCCTGAAGAACATCTGCAGCATCGCCCACAGCTTTGGCAAGGAGATAGCGGCCTACGGCATCGAAAGCGAGGAGGCCCTGGGCCTTGCCAAGGACTTGGGCTGCGAATATTACCAGGGGACCTGGGTGGCCGAGCAGCGCCGCAGCAGGGTGCACCGCTTCGACCATATGCAGTCCAACTTCTTCCAGCTGATGATTGCGGTGACAAAGGACGAGCCGGACATCGAGGAGATCACCCGGATCATCTCCCGGGACGTCACCCTGGCTTTTTCGCTGATGAAGCTGGTCAACTCCGCCTACTTTGCCCTGCGCAACCGGGTCAAGTCGGTGCAGCAGGCTTTGGTCATCCTGGGCATCGGCCAGCTGAAGCAGTGGATCTACCTCCTCAGCTTTCGCCAGGACAGCGGCGGCCTGTCGGATGAGCTTATAAAATCCTCCTTTCTCCGGGGCAATTTCTGCGAATCCCTGAGCAGGTACATCCCGGACATTCCCATTTCGCCCACCGAGGCCTACCTGATGGGGATGTTTTCCACCCTGGGCATTTTGATGGAGGTGCCCCTGGAATCGGCCCTGGCCGAGCTGCCCATTGCCGCCGAGGTCAAGGAGGCGCTGATTACCGGGGAGGGCCCCTGCGGCACCCTTTGCCGCCTGGTGCTT
>CALGIL010000237.1 GCA_937914895.1 uncultured Angelakisella sp. | reverse complement strand
TTGCAACGGTACCCCCGGGGGGTGTATACTCAAGGCAGCAAAAGGCTTCGGACAAGCCGCCGGCATCAGCCATGGGCCGACGCGGCCGGACGGCCGGGGCGGCTGTGCAAGGCGCCGCAAAAACCGGACAAGCCAAAACGGGAAGGATGGCCAGGATGCCGCAGACCAAAAACATGACGGTGGGAAATCCCCTCCGGCTGATTGTTCAGTTTACCGTCCCCCTGATGATCGGAAATGTGTTCCTCCAGTTTGCCACCATGATGGAGGGCAGCATTGTGGGCCGGGCGCTGGGGGTGGACGGGGTTGCCGCCATCGGCGCCACCAACGGGGTGTTTAACGTGCTGCGCAACTTTGCCCAGGGCCTGTCCATCGGCCTGCCGGTGGTGACCGCCCAGCGGTTTGGCGCCGGGGATATGCAGGGGGTGCGCAAAAGCATCACCACCAGCATCCTCATGTGCCTTTTGGGCTGGGCGGTTTTTGCAGTGCTGCTGCTGCCCCTTTGGCGCCCCGCCCTTGTCTGGATGAACACCCCGGCCCAGGTGCTGGACGACGCCTGGACCTACCTGACCCTTGTCACGGCGGGGCTGGGGATTACCCTGCTGCATTACTTCTTCTTCAATGTGGTGCGGGCGGTGGGGGACAGCCGCACCCCTCTTTTCTTCCAGCTTATTTCGGGGGGGCTGGATATTCTGCTGGCCTACCTGTTTGTGTCGGTGCTGGACCTGGGTGTGGCGGGGGTGCCCCTGGCGCAGCTGGGCGCCCAGCTGTTGGGGTCGGTGCTTTTTCTTATCTACGTGGTGGGGGTGCGCAAAACGCCGGTGCTCCGGCTGACCAGGGAGGACTGGCGGCTGGGCCGGCAGGACCTTTCGGACCATCTGAAGTCCGGCGTCGCCTCCGGCCTCATGTTTTCGGTGGCCCCCTGCGGCAGCATCATCATTCAGCCGTCGCTGAACAGCTTTGGCGCCACCGCGGTGGCGGGCTTTATCGCCGTGGCGCAGATTACCGGGGTGTTTGGCCAGGTGTTTGCCGCCGTGGGCCAGACCATGGCCACCTATGTGGCCCAAAACTACGGCGCGGGCCTTAGCCACCGGGTGCGCCGGGGGGTGCGCCAGACTGTGGCGGTCAGCTCGCTGCTGGCCGTGCTGCTGGGCGTTTTGGCCATTTGGGGCTGCGGCCCCATGGTGGACCTGTACATGGGCGGCGCCGGCGAGGAGCAGCTGGCCTACGCCCGCATCAATATGTTTTTTACCGCCGGGGGCTGGGTGCTGCTGAATTGGATTTTAGTGTACCGCCAGGCCCTTCAGGCTCTCAACAGCCGGGTCATTCCCATTTTTGCCAGCGCCATGGAGCTGGTGGCCCGGACCATCTCGGTGGTGTTCCTCATCCCCCGCTGGGGCTTTCCCGCCCTGTGCTTTTCCCTGTTTTTGTCCTGGATCTTTACCGCCACCCCGGTGGTGGCGGGCTTTCAGGTGCTTATCCGCCGCCTGACGCGGGGCAGGACCGAGGCGGAGGAGGCGGATAAGCCCTTGAAAGCCCGC
>CALGIL010000236.1 GCA_937914895.1 uncultured Angelakisella sp. | reverse complement strand
AGCAGAAACTTCTCCGTTAGAGTAGTCTTTCCTGCATCCGGATGCACACCAAGGCCCACATCAAGCTGGGGGTTAAAAAAGACGGCCTTGCCTCGGCGGTGGAGATGCGCCAGTACGCCGACGCGGGGGTCTGCGCCTCTACCCAGGAGTTTATGCTGGGGGTGGGCACCAACGCCCTGCCCATCCTTTGCAAAACCAACAACAAGCGCTTTGACGCCGACGTGGTGGTTACCAACCACGTGCCCTCCGGCTCCTTTCGGGGTTACGGTTACCTGGAAAGCACCTTTCTGCTGTACTGCGCCATCAACGAGGCCTGCGAACAGCTGAATATTGACCCTGTGGATTACCTGGAAAAGAACGCCCTGAAGCTGGGGGACACCTACCACAACGCCATGGCCGGCCCCCACTTCTATGTGCAGAACAAATCCGCCGACTGGAGCCACCTGGTGCGGGAGACCGCCAGGGCTTTTGGGTGGAAGGACCGCTTTAGGGGCTGGGGCGTGCCCACCTGGGTGTCCCCCGACGGCAAAAAGGTCCGGGGCGTGGGTGTGGGCGCGGCCGGCCACTCGGATACCGGCGGCAAGCCCTCCAACGCCAACGTCACCCTGACGGGCCTTGGGGCCGTCTACATCAATTCGGTCATGGCCGAGTTTGGCGCGGGCACCCGGGAAATCCAGCAAAAGGTGGTGGCCGAAGCCCTGGATATGCCCCTGGAGGCCATCCGCCTGACCCCCGCCGACACCGGTGCGGCGGTGCCCGACTTTGGCTCCACCGGCTCCCGGTCCACCTACTGCGGCGGCATTGCGGCCAAAATGGCCTGCGACGACCTGCTGCATAAGCTGTACGCCCTGGCCGAGGAAAAGGCGGGTATTCCCGCCGACGACTGCGCTTTTAGCAACGGTGTTGTCTTCCAAAAATCCAACCCCGAAAAGCCCTTTCCCTGTTCCCCTGCGCGGGCGGCTTCAATGGAGGCATTCAAAGCCAGCATACTGGTCTGGTCGGCGATCTGGATGATGAGATCGGACATATTGGCGTAGGCA
>CALGIL010000235.1 GCA_937914895.1 uncultured Angelakisella sp. | reverse complement strand
TGCCGCCCGGCCTTTGCGCTGTCCCCGTGCGGTTTTCCCGCACGTCAAGGGTCAGTTCTACCAACTGAGCTAAGCATCTATATCCACGTGCCTGTGGGCATCCCGCTCACAGCTTTTATATTATACACAGCCCGTCCCAAAAAATCAACCCCCCAAAAACAGCCCTTGAAATTCTGTGTAACATCCCTAAGAACGCCAGGTTATGATTGTACGATTACACAGCTTTGTGTTATAATAACCTCACCCGCTGGCGGAATCAAAAGATTCCGAGCGGGTCCCGAGAACATTGTACCAAGGCCCCCCCGGCGTTCCGCCGGATGCCGCCTGCGGCGGCTGGCGCTGCGCGCCGTCCTTGTTATAATAACCTCACCCGCTGGCGGAATCAAAAGATTCCGAGCGGGTCCCGAGAACATTGTACCATCAAATGCTTCCGCCTGCGGCGGAAGTGGGTAGCAGCGCTGCCCGGGCGGCTGCGCCGCCTTCCATTTGTGGTATAATGCTAGTTGTATATCTATGCCCGGATGGAAGGGGGGACAGGCCGTGCGGATTCTGGGGGTTGACCCGGGGTACGCCATTGTGGGGTGCGGCGTTGTGGACTGCGTCCATTCCAGGTTTCAGATGGTGGACTACGGCGCCATCCTCACCCCGGCCGGGGCGCCCATGGAGGACCGGCTGGAGACCATCCACCACCAGCTGACCTGCGCCATCCAGCGCTATAAACCCCAGTGTATGGCCATCGAACAGCTCTACTTTACCAGCAACCAAAAGACGGTTATCGCCGTGGCCCAGGCCCGGGGCGTACTGCTTTTGTGCGCCCGGCAGCAGGGGCTGGAGATTTTTGAGTACACCCCCCTGCAGGTAAAGCAGGCGGTGGTGGGCTATGGCCGGGCGGAAAAAAAGCAGGTGATGGAGATGACCCGCCGCATCCTGAAGCTGGACTGCATCCCAAAGCCCGACGACGCCGCCGACGCCCTGGCCATTGCCATCTGCCACGGCCACACGGGCGGGTCGGCCCTGGCCAAATACGACAACCTGCGGTAATGCCGCAAAGGAGACAGCCATGATTTACAGCCTGACCGGCACCCTGTGCGAAATCGAGCCCACCTACGCCGTGGTGCAGACCGGCGGGGTGGGCTATAAATGCACCGCCACCACCAACACCCTGGCGGCCCTGCCCCGCCTGGGGGAGGAGGTCACCCTGCTTACCCACCTGTACATCCGGGAGGACGTGCTGGAGCTGTACGGCTTTCTCACCCAGGAGGAGCTGCGGTGCTTCCGGCTGCTCATCTCGGTATCCGGGGTGGGGCCCAAGGTGGCGGCGGCCATTTTGTCCGCCCTGTCCCCCCGGCGTCTGCTGCTGGCCATTGCCGCGGGGGATACCAAGGCGGTGCGCGCCCCGGGGGTGGGGCCCAAGCTCTCCCAGCGCATTGTGCTGGAGCTGCGGGACAAGGTGGGCGGCGACGACCTTGCCGGAGGGATGACCGGCGCGGGCCTGCCGGCGGCCGGCCTGGACGGCCCGGGGGAGCTGTCCGCCCAGGGGGAGGCCATCTCCGCCTTGGTGGTGCTGGGTTACAACCAGACCGACGCGGCGGCGGCGGTGTCCCGGCTGGACAGAAGCCTGCCGGTGGACGCGCTGGTCAAGGGCGCCTTAAAAATTTTATCCAGGGGGGTGTAAGCTATGCCGATGTTTGACGAGACCGGCGAGATGGACTTTGAAAACCGCATCGTCACAGGGCAGTACACCCAGGACGACGCCGCCGAGGGGGGCGAGCTTTCCCTGCGGCCCAAGACCCTGGACGAATACATCGGCCAGGAGAAGGTCAAGGAAAACCTGCGGGTGTTTATTCAGGCGGCAAAGCTGCGGGGCGAGCCCCTGGACCACGTGCTGCTGTACGGCCCCCCGGGCCTTGGCAAAACCACCCTTTCCACCATCATCGCGGCGGAAATGGGGGTCAGCATCCGCATCACCTCCGGCCCCGCCATTGAAAAGCCGGGGGATCTGGCCGCCCTGCTGACTAATCTGGAGCCAAACGACATACTGTTTATCGATGAGATCCACCGCCTCAACCGCAGCGTGGAGGAGGTGCTGTACCCGGCCATGGAGGACTACGCCCTGGACATCATCATCGGCAAGGGGCCGTCGGCCCGGTCCATCCGCATCGACCTGCCCCGGTTTACCCTGGTGGGGGCCACCACCAGGGCGGGGCAGCTGACCGCC
>CALGIL010000234.1 GCA_937914895.1 uncultured Angelakisella sp. | reverse complement strand
CTGTGGCGCGGTCCATGGCCAGGCGGCAGCATTCCAGCTCCACCGCCGTGCGAAAGTCGGCAATGTCCTCGAACATATTGGGGGGGTAAAATTCCGAGACCTGCCCGATGTAATCGGCAAAGCTGAACTCGGTGACAAAGGTGCCCTCCCCCGCCCGGGTCTGCACCAGCCCCAGGGTATTGAGCTTTTGCAGCGCCATGCGCACCGTCAGGCGGTTGACGTCAAACATCTCGGCAAGCTCGCTTTCGGCGGGGATTTTATCCGCCACCGACCAGGTCCCGTTTTTGATAAGGTCCTTCATCTTTTCGAAGACCAAATCGACGGCGGACCGCTTATTGATTTTCTCAATTACCCCTGCCATTACTCACCAGTCCTTGTCAATATTGGCGGCGCCGGGGACCGTCCGGTGTATGGCGCCGCCGAAAAAGGGAAAGCTGCGTTATGTTATTATAGCAATAACCGCCAGGGAATGCAAACGCGTCCTTCCCTTGGGGGCAGGGGGCGCGCCGGAGGCTTTACAGCAGCGTGCAGAGCAGCAGGTAATACCCGGTGAGCACAAGGCAGAAGACGGCAATGACCGGCAGGGTCTTGCGCACAAGGGCGCCCATGCTTACCCCAAAGTATTCGGTGACAATGGCCAGACACATATGGGTGGGCGAAATCTGCATGGCGGCATAGCCGGTGGCCATAAGGTAGACCAGCAGCGGCACGCCGGCGCCGGGCACGGTGGCAAAGGCAAGGGGGAGCCCCACCACGTTGATGGACTGCTGTCCGCTGATGACGGTGCCGCAGAAGAAGATGATGAAGAAGGTGAGAAAGGCGGGGATGGGCAGGCCGGACAGCACCCCGGGCAGAATGTTGACGATGCCGGTGGCGATGACGATGTCCTTAAAGATCATCACGCAGACGGTGGTCAGAATCAGCCGAAGCTCGAAGGCGGAGCGGAACAGGGGCCGCAGCTCCTCCCAGCCAAAGCGGTTGACAAAGACATTCACCAGGGCCGAAACGGCCACCGCCGCATATACCGGCAGCTCGAAGGCGATGATGAGCACAATGGTGAGCAGAATGGTCCAGAAGCTTTTAAAAAGGTCCAGCACATCTTTTTTCTTATCCTGGCTGGGGGGCTGCCCCGTCTCCTTGGGAATTTTGCGCAGATAAAACCCATAGCCCAGCGCCGCCAGCAAAACCACCAGGGGCAGGGTCCACAAAAGGAAGCTGCCCATGGGCTGCCCCGAAAGCTGCACCCCGATAAGGATGGAGGAATAGGTGGGCAGAATGGCCTCGGGGATGTGGCGGAAATAGCTGGTGACAAAGGTTTTTTCCTCTACGGTCAGGTCGTCCCCGGCGGCTTTGTCCACAATGGCGCCGCAGATGGTCACCGCCCCGGCGCTGGGCAGCATCCCAATAAAGACGGGCGCCAAAGAGGCGTTGACCCGCCGGTTGTTGAAGATGCCGTTAAGCGCCTGCTGGGCCAGGTCCAGCTGGCCGCGCGTTTCCATCATGCGCTGCAAAAAGGTGATGGAATAAAAGGCCAGCACCGTGGTGACGGTCATCGGGCTGACCAGCGCCCGGCCGGCGATGCCCAGGGGATTTAAAAAGCC
>CALGIL010000233.1 GCA_937914895.1 uncultured Angelakisella sp. | reverse complement strand
GGGTGCCTCCCGGGAAGAAGGGCTCTCGGGCTGGGCGGGCGGGGGTTCCTCCCCGGGGGACGTTTCGGGGTCCGGGACGCCTTGGGACGCCCCGGCCGGCTCTTCGGGCCGGGGTTCTTCCGCCGGGGGGACGGGCGTTTCCGCCTGGGGGGGCGCGGCGGCGCAGGCCGTCAGGGACATCAGCGCCGACAAAACCAGCAGCGTCGATAAAACCAGCAGCCAGGCAAGGGCCCGTCTGGGGGTGGGGGACCGTTTCATCCGCCCTCGCTCCTTTCCGGAAGATGGGGTTCAAAAGACGCCCGCCAGTCCTTATGGCTGGTAGGCGGCTTCAAAGGAATCATCGCTGCGGTAGGGGGTGCGCTGGGACAGCTCCGCCTGGACGATGATCCGGTTTTGGGTGGTGCCGATGGGGTCGCAGGAGGTCAGGGTCAGGCAGCTGAACCCCTGGCTGTAAATGGGGCCCCAGTCGTCGTCGGCCACAATGGTGGTGCTTTTATAGGTATACCGGTAGACGGTGCCGTCATAAATCAGATAGAGGTAGTCGTTGTCGGTCAGGGTATCCACATAGTAGAAGGGGGACCCGTGAATGTCCCGGTGGCCCGCGATGCTGACGTTGCGGTTGCCGGTGCCGGGCAGCTGGGCATAGTCGTACAGCCCCGGGCCCTGCTCCAGGGACGCCTCGTCCACCCCGTTTTGGATGGCAAGGTCCAGCTCCAGCTTGGGGATGACAAGGCGCAGGGTCCCGGACTGGTACTGCTGCCGCTCCGTAGAGATAAACAGCTTGTCCCCCGGGGGGTCCTCCTCCGGGACGGCAAAGATGGCGGGGTCCCGCGGGGACGCCTGGACACCCTCCGGCGGGCCGAAGGGCCACAGGCGATTCATGTAAAGGGCAAGCACCAAAAAGACAAAGCCCGCCGCCATCAGGACGGCGCCCGCCCACGAGGCGGGGGATCTGCGTTTGCCGCTCAAAGCAAGTCCACTCCTTACAGTCCCGAAAAGCGGGCCGCGGAAAAAATCCTTGGCCGCTCCGGTCCCAGATTACGCCCCGAAAATCCGCGCATTGGGACGCCTTGTGACCAAAATCCCCCGGCAAATGCCCGAAAATCGATAAAATTACAGAAAACCCGCTGTAAATAATTGACCCGTTTACAAGGCTGGTATATAATGGAAGCGCCCAAATAACCGTGGAATAGCCTGTGGGCGCACACCGGTCTACGATTTATTATACAACCGATTGGCACAAATGAAAAGGACAAATTCCATGGCCGGGGTCCTTTTGCCCCCGCATGAGGGTTCTTTTTCATTTTGGAAGGCTGTGACCATGGAGGAGGCGGCATGAGCGGGAACAAGACCCCAATGCACATACAGATGCTGGGCGGCTTCGAGCTGCGAAGCGGCGGCCATGTCATCAGCGAAAATACCAGCAGGTCCTACCAGATGTGGAACCTGCTGGAGTATTTGATTGCCCACCGCCGCCAGGAGGTGTCCCAGGCGGAGATTATTGAGGCCCTTTGGCCCGACGAGGGCAGCGACAACCCCGCCAACGCCCTGAAAAACCTGGTGTACCGCATCCGCACCGCCCTGTCCGCGGCGGGCTTTCCCGGCGGCAGGGATATGGTCCGGTACGCAAACGGGACCTACTGCTTTAACAACGCCCTGGACTGCGTGGTGGACGCCGAGGAATTTGAGCGCCTGTGCAAGCTGGCGGACCATCCCGAAGCCACCCCGGAGCAGCGCGAGAAAAACCTTTCCCAGGCCGCCGGCCTTTATAAGGGGGACTTTTTGCCCAGGTCCCGCCACGAGCCCTGGGTGGTGCCCATTGCGGCGTATTACCACAACCTATACCTGCGGTCGGTGAATAAGCTGGCGGTCCTGCTGACGGCGCGGCGCAGGTACGAGGAAATTGTCCGGGTCTGCGAAGAGGCGCTGCTGGTGGACCCCTTTGAGGAGAGCCTGCACGAGGAGATCATCCGCGCCCTGCTGGCCCAAAACAAGCAGAAGAAGGCCATGGAGCATTACCAGTACGCCACCGACCTGTTTTATCGGGGCATGGGGGTAAAGCCCTCCGAAAATCTGCGCAGCCTTTACCGGGAGATCATCAAAACGGTCAACATGGTGGAGACCGACCTGGAGATCATCAAGGAGGACCTGCGGGAAAGCAGCCGCGCCGAGGGCGCCTTTTTGTGCGACTACGAGGTCTTTCGCAATATGTATCAGCTGGAGGCGCGGTCCGCCGTCCGCTCGGGCCAGGCGGTGTTCCTCGGCCTGATGACCCTGGCCCCCGCGGGGGATGGCATTCTGGGCCAAAGGGTGTTTGCCGCCGCCATGGATAAGCTGCAGGAGGCCCTGCGCACCAGCCTGCGCCGGGGGGACGTAATCTCCCGGTTCAGCGCCACCCAGTATGTGCTGATGCTGCCCACCATCACCTTTGAAAACGGGCAGATGGTGCTGTCCCGGGTCGCCAAAAAATTTTCGGAGCTGTACCGCAATCCCATGCTCCAGCTGACGTTTGCGCTGCTGCCGCTGGACGCCGTCCTGTAACCAGCCGGCCCCGGGCGGAAAAAACCGCCGGAACGCCAAAGCGGGGGTTCGACGCCCCTCTTTCACACGATTCTCCCGGTGCCTTATCTGGCGCAACCGCTTTTTCGACAGTCCAAGCCGGCCCCCCTCGCACAGAGGGGGGCCGGCTTTGTGCGTTTTCAGGAATTCCGCCTGTCCGGGGCCTGGCGGCGCACCATGGCGGCATAATGCTGGTACAAAATGCCGTAACGTCCCCGGCTGGATTTAATCCAGGGCTTCTTCTTCCCGCAGAAGTGGATGATCACCGTGTTTTGCATTACCCAATCCAAGGTTTTGACGCCCCCGCTGGCAATGCGGTAGGTCTCGTACCGGTGGGCGGCGTAATTGTACAGGCTGTCGTCCAGCAGAAGGACCCTTTTGCCGTACAGGCCGTTGAGGACGTCCTGGTCCGGCAGAATCAGCTCGTGCTTATGCTCGTCGATGTAGGCAAAAATGTCCTCCTTTTGCAGCTCCTTCCGCTGCAGGTCCAGGTTTAGCAGCAGTACGCCGGTGTTGACATACCCGGGCCTTTCGTACTGCAGGCGCAGCTGGTTGACCCTTTCGGTGACGCCGGTGATGTCGGTGTGGGCGGCCCCCGCAAAAAGGAATCCGTCCAAATCCGCATCGTACAGCCTGTCCAGCGGGTTGATGACCACAATGTCCGGGTCGAGATACAGGATGCGGTCCAGGCTGCCGGGCAGCAGATAACGGGCGAGAAGCCGGTAGTACATGGCCCGGGGCAGACGGCTTGTGACGGGGGCGTCCCGGAAAAAATCCTCCCGCGCCTCGATGGGATAAAGCCGGCCGCCGTGGGCCGCGCAGAAGTCCGACAGCGCCGCGACGCGTTCCTCCCGGATGGAGTCATAAATCATGTAGACGTCAAAAGCGGTCTGCGGATTGTTGACAAAAACGGACTGGAGAAGGACGTACAGTGGAGGCAGATAATTCTCATCCAAGGTGACCAAAAGGTTCATTGTTCTCATGTCATAACCCCCGCGAATAGGATGGACAGAAGCCTGTCTTTACAATGTATATTATAGCATTTACAGGGCAAAAAGGCCAAGCCCTTTTTGCCCTGCCGGGCGAGGGCTTCCTCTGGGGGCTTTGATGCCCTGCGGGCGGTCTTTGTGGGCTTAGAATTCCTGTTGTCTACTCTGGCCGTGGCGTGGGCCGGCTTTTGCTTGTACCTTTCCAGCAATGGAAAGGTACTAAAGATTGCCGGGGTTCCCCCGGATTCCCCTGACCCACAGGTGCTTTTTTCCATTACTATGCTTTGTAACCAAGCCA
>CALGIL010000232.1 GCA_937914895.1 uncultured Angelakisella sp. | reverse complement strand
GGTGGGAGAAAACCGCCTGTCCATGACCATCCAGCTTTCCTCCCCGGTGGTGCTGGACGGGGGGGAGCTTGCCGCCGCCCGCACCGCCTTAAAAGAGGCCATGGCCCTGGAGCAGATGATCATCCAGTGCCGCTACCATGCGTCCCTGCTGGACGGCGGCTGCGTGGACAATCTGGCCCGCCAGCTGGCCGACGCCGGAGAGCCGGTGAACGGCTTTTTTGCGGGGGCCCAGGGCCGCTATGACAAGGACCTGGGTGTCTTTACCGTCCGGGTGGCCTCGGGCGTGGAGTTTTTGCGGGAAAACGGCCTGGAGGATAAAATTGCCAACCTCCTTTTGCAGGAGTATGGGGTGCGCCCCCAGGTAAAGCTGCTGGAGCTGGAGGGACAGAAGGAGCCTGCCCGGGAGGAGCCCCGGCGGGAACGGGTGGTCCGGGTGGCCTGCCAGCCCGCCCAGGGCACGGCGGGGGCGGGGCGTCCCCGGGGGAACCACAGGCTGGACCTCAGCGGGCTGCCCCTGGTGCCGGGTTCGGTCCGGAGCATTCTGGGCAAAGGGATTTCCGGCCGGCCGGCGGAGCTGTCCACCATGGGGGCGGACACCGGCCGCACCGTGGTGTGGGGGGATATTTTTGACGTCGCCCAAAGGCCCATCCGGGATGGCTCCAAAATCATCCTGACGGTGGGCATTACCGACTACACCGGCTCCATCTTCCTAAAGCTGTTTGTGGAAAAGGACAAGCTGGGGCAGTACGACGACCTGCGGCCCGGCGCCGCAGTGGTGGCCGCCGGCGAGGTGGCCTACAACAAGTTTGACCGGGACATTACCATGACCCCCGCCGCCATCGCCCTGGCGGACCGGGTGGAGGTGACCGACGACGCGGACGAAAAGCGCGTGGAACTCCACTGCCACACCAACATGTCCGCCATGGACGGCATGTCCTCGGCGGAAAGCCTGGTCCGGCGCGCCGCCAAATGGGGGCACAAGGCCATTGCCATCACCGACCACGGGGTGGCCCAGGCCTTTCCCGAAGCCATGAATACCGTGGAAAGCCTGCGGGAGAAATACCCGGACTTTAAGGTGATTTACGGCGTCGAGGGCTACTTTGTGGACGACATGGTCCCCGCCGTCAACGGGCCCTGCGACGAGCCCCTGGAGGGGGCATACGTCGTCTTTGACCTGGAGACCACCGGTCTGTCCTCGGCCACCGACCGCATTACCGAGATAGGCGCCGTCAAAATCCAAAATTACCGGGTGACGGAGTCCTTTGACACCTTTGTCAATCCCCAGACCGCCATTCCCGGGGATGTGGTGCGTCTGACCGGCATCACCGACGAAATGGTGCGGGACGCCCCCCTGGAAAAGGAGGCCCTGGGGGCCTTTTTGGAGTTCTGCGGGGACTGCCGGGTGCTGATTGCCCACAACGCCTCCTTCGACATGGGCTTTTTGCGGGCGGCCATGCGCCGGTGCAAGGTCAAACGGGAGTTTTCCTACATCGACACCGTGGTCATGTCCCGCAGCCTGTACCCGGAGCTGAAAAAGCACAAGCTGGATGTGGTGGCCGCCCACCTGGGGGTGGAGCAGAAGCAGCACCATCGGGCGGACGACGACGCCCGGGTGCTGGCGGGCATCTTCCTTAAAATGCTGGACACCCTGCGGGACGACCATGATGTCCGGACAGTGTGGGGCATCAACGCCGGCCTGGGCGGCCTCCGGGGCAAGGGGGACGCCAAGGGCCATGTCTATCACATCATTCTGCTGGCCCAAAACTACACCGGCCTCAAGAATCTCTATAAGCTGATCTCCTATGCCCATCTGGATTATTTCTACCAAAAGCCCCGCATTCCCAAAAGCGTGCTGATGCAGTACCGGGAGGGAATTCTGGTGGGCTCCGCATGTGAAGCTGGTGAGCTTTACAGCGCGGTAGTCCAGGGAAAATCCTGGAACGAGCTGATGAACATCGCCTCCTTTTACGACTATCTGGAGGTCCAGCCCAAGGCCAACAACGCCTTTCTCATCCGGGAGGGCAGAGTCCGGGACGAGGGGGACCTGGAGGAGCTGAACCGCACCATTCTGCGGCTGGGGGACCGGCTGAAAAAGCCGGTGGCGGCCACCGGGGACGTCCACTTTCTGGACCCCGGGGACGCCAAGTTCCGGGAGATTTTAATGTCCGGCCAGGGCTATAAGGACGCCGACCTGCAGCCCCCC
>CALGIL010000231.1 GCA_937914895.1 uncultured Angelakisella sp. | reverse complement strand
CAGGCCCTCCTGGTACTTCCGGTCCCCCCTTTCCAGCTCCCGGCGGGCCTCGCTCAGGACCCGGTGGCCGTCCTCCAGCTCCACAAGGCCGCTCTCATATCCCATTCGGCCCTGGGCCAACTGGGCCTCAATGCCCTGTTGGTAGGCGGTTACTGCACCGGCTGCGGCGTCCCGGGTCCCCGGGGTGGCCGCACGGATAAGGACGGGGTCCTCATCGGTGCCCACGTTGACCTCGGTGAGGAGCAGGTCCCCAAAGCCAAGGCTTTGCCCCTGGTCGTCCACGAACCCGGCGTTCAGGGAATCCGCCAGCTGGGCCACCCCGGGCTCGGATGCGGGCAGGAAGGGAACCTCGTCCGAAAAGGGCAGCGCCGCCAGGGCGCCCAGCAGCTGGGTAAAGCCCTGCTTTTTGGCGTTATACTCCGCCTGGGCGGCGTCCAGCTGCTCCTTGGCCTTGTCCAGGGCCTTGCGGCCCTCCATCAGCTGGATGCGGCCGTCCCGGTACTGATCCCAGCCGTCCCGCAGCTCCCGTTTGGCGGCGTCCATCTCCTCCTGGGCCTTTTCAATCTCCTCGTTAAACTCCCGCAGGCCGTCGTCGTAGTCCCGCTGGCCGTCCTCCAGCTTTTTTTGACCGTCCAGCAGCTTCTGCTCCGCATCGGCAATGGTCCGGGCCGCGTCGGCCAGCTTTTCGTCCATCTCCCGGATTCCGTCGTCCAGCTCGGCCTGGGCGTCGTCGATCTTCTCCCGCCCCTCGGCCCGGACCTCCTCCAGGCGGGCGGGGGCGCGGGTGGTCTCCAGGTCCTCCAGGCGGGCCTCCAGCTCCTCCGCCGCCCGGTCGTAGGCGTCGGTGTAGGCGGGGGCGTCCAGGGCCTTGTCATAGGCTATGTACAGCTGGGTGTAGTAGTCGGCAATAAAATTTTCGGCGGGGACATAGACGCAAATATCGATGGAGCCGCCCCCGATGGTGGTGTTGCCCCGCTTTGTCTGGTCCACGTGGACGGGGGATTCGGCCGCCCCCACAATCCGATAGCTCCGCCTGGCCAGCAGGTCGTCCAGGTCGTCGTCGGGCTTTCCCTCCTGAAAGGTGACGGTGTCCCCCAGTCCCACGGCACCGGACTTCAGGACCTTGTAGTCGATGACGCATTCGTCGGGGGCCTGGGGCATCCGGCCCTCCGCCAGCCGCAGCTGGTTCAGGTGGCCGGGGTCGTCGGCGGGCAGATCAAAAATGGGTTCGACCCGGGTGACAAAGTTGTCCCCCGCCTGGGCGATGACGTCCACATACCAAGAGGGCATGACCCCCGCCACCCCGTCCACGGCCCGCACCGCCGCCACATCGGCGTCGGAAAAGCCCAGGGTGGAAAGAAGCTGCATATCCGCCAGGTGATAGGCGCGGTAGTACCCGTCGGCGCTGAGGCGCATGTCGGGCCCCGTGGCCCGCACCCCCGCAAAGAAGCCCACGCCCAGGGCCACAATGGCAAAGATGGACAAAAACCGGCTGAAGGTATGCCGGACCTCCCGCAGGGTATTTTTAAGCATGGCACGGGTCATGGCGGGGCCTCCTTTCCTGAATCTTTTTTGATGCCCTGGCGGGCGGGGCTGCTTTTAGTCAAAGCTGGCTTCTTTACTCTATGGGATGTGGCCCCAAACCCTCTTTGCCCTCCGGGCGGGGATACCCTCCGGGGAATTGGTGGCCTGCCAGGCAGGGTTCTGATTTTATCAAGGGTTATGCTTTTTTGCTCTTTGGGATGCGGTCCCAAACCCCTTTACGCCTCCGGCGGGGCCCCATGGATATAGTTTTCCTGTTGTCCGCCCCGGTCGCGGCGTGGGCCGG
>CALGIL010000230.1 GCA_937914895.1 uncultured Angelakisella sp. | reverse complement strand
GCGAGCTGCAGTCCATGGCCCCGGGCCGGGATGATGAATTTCAGCTCCATCCGGCCGCCCTTGGGGGCCATGGACTGCAGCTCGCCCTTGCGGGGGCCCATTTTTTCCATGACGCTGCCGGTGTATTCCTCCGGCACGTCCACCACCAGCTCCTCGTAGGGCTCCAGGCGCTTGCCGTTTTCTTCCTTCAGCAGCACCTTGGGGGCGCCCACCTGGAACTCGTACCCCTCCCGGCGCATGGTCTCGATAAGGATGGACAGGTGCATCTCGCCCCGGCCCAGCACCCGGAAGCTGTCGGCGCTGTCGGTGTCCTCCACGTGCAGGGACACATCCTTCAGCAGCTCCCGGTACAGGCGCTCCCGAATTTGGCGGCTGGTTACCCACTTGCCCTCCTGCCCCGCAAAGGGGCCGTCGTTGACCGAAAAGGTCATCTCCATGGTGGGCTCGCTGATTTTGACAAAGGGGATGGCCCGAATATTCTGGGGGTCGCAGACGGTGTTGCCAATGGTGATGTCCTCCAGCCCCGAAAAGGCCACAATGTCCCCCACGGTGGCGGTCTGCACCGGCTCTTTTTTCAGGCCCTGGTACTGGTACAGGGCCGTCACCTTGCCCCCGCCGCTGACTTCGGGGTCGTGGTAGTCGCACCAGGCAACCTCCATGCCCTGGCGGATCTGCCCGGCGTCGATGCGGCCCACGGCAATCCGCCCCACAAAGGAGGAGTATTCCACACTGGACACCAGCACCGCCAGGGGCGCGTTTTCGTCCCCCTGGGGCGCGGGGATGTAGCGGATGATGGTGTCGAACAGCGGGGAAAGGTCGGTGCCCTCGGTGTGGGGGGCGTAGGAGGCCGTGCCCTGCCGCCCGGAACAGAAAATGGTGGGGCTGTTAAACTGCTCGTCGGTGGCGCCCAGCTCTAAAAAGAGCTCTAGGATTTCGTCCACCACCTCGTCCACACGGGCGTCGGGCTTGTCTATTTTGTTGACCAGAATAATGACCATCAGCCCCTGGCCCAGGGCTTTTTCCAGCACAAAACGGGTCTGGGGCATGGGGCCCTCCGCCGCGTCCACCAGCAGCAGC
>CALGIL010000229.1 GCA_937914895.1 uncultured Angelakisella sp. | reverse complement strand
CTTCATTTGTGGTATAATAACCCTTACCCACTTATGAAATCAAAGCTTCCCAGTGGGTCCCGGGAACAAAGCTCGGTTTGTCAGGAGGGGAGGTCTCCCCATGAAAAAGCGGCTGGCGGTGCTGTTGATGCTTCTTATGCTGACGGTCATGGCGGGCTGTGCAAATGACGGCTCCGGGACCCCCGGCCAGGCAAATGTGGGGCAAAGCTCCCGGGATGCTGGCGAAACGGCTTTGCCCGAACCGCCGGTGCAGAAGGGCGGCCTGGAAAATCTGCGGGCCCAGGCCGTGGATTTTGCAAAGCAGTTTCCCTATGCATTTCAAACCACAGAGGACATCCCCCCGGAGGACATTGGCTGGTACACCTTTATGAAGCTTTATGAGCATGCCCCTCCCCCGACAAACGAAGAGGGCTTGTCCTGTTTTTTAAAATCCGATGTGGATGCTTATCTCTCTTTGCGGTTTGGCCTTGACCATTCTGTATCCCCTCTGTCTGATCATCGCCCCCTGGACCGCTTTGATGAGGAAAAACAGCAGTATCTTGTCTCCCTTGTGGGGGAATATCCCGCAATTGAGGCGGAAATTGTCGGCCAGGAACTGAACGGGGATGAAATCGTCTACGAAATCAGGCTTTATAACGCCGCCATGGATGTAAGATATGATGCCATCACCTTCAGGGACCAAATACGGTATCGGTTTGAGATAGCCGCGGGGGAGGATGGCGCCCCCCTGCTGAGGGCCGTTTCGGCGGTCAAGACTGCTTAGGCTTTAGACAAAAGTCCCTCGCCTGCTTTTGGGTGCGGGCCGAAATGGGTTTGTAATTTTCATGGGGCCGGCCCGGCGCCGGCTTTGGACTGTGTGGATGGGGAAAGGATGTCTTCCGGAATGGGATACGAGGTTGATTTTGGGATTTGGGGCGGGATTTTCGCGGTGCCCGCCGCGGTGGCGGACAAGCACCTGAAGCTGTGCAGCGAAGCCCAGCTGAAGGTGCTGCTGCTGGCCCTGCGGGACGCCCCCAATCCCGTGGACGTGCGGTACATCGCAAAGCGCCTGGGGATGGAGCCGGACCAGGTGTGCGACTGCCTGGATTACTGGCAGGCGGCGGGGCTGTTCCGCCGGGGCGGGGACGCCGCGGTGCAAGCCCAGCCGGAGGCAGCCCCCCCGGCCAGGGAGCCGGAGCCCAAGCAGGCGCCCCCCACCCGGGAGGCAGGGGTGGGTGCCCAGCGGATTGTCACCACCCACTCCCGGTCCAAGCTGACCCCGTCTCAGATCA
>CALGIL010000228.1 GCA_937914895.1 uncultured Angelakisella sp. | reverse complement strand
CAAATCGGCGGAGGGGTCGTCGATGCGCATTCCCCCGGCCACGTTGATAAAGACGTCCAGGTTGCCCATAAAATACCCCGCCCGCTTTTCCAGCACGGCAATGAGCAGGGCGGTGCGGTTGTAGTCAAAGCCGGTGGACACCCGCCGGGGGGTGCCGAAGGAGGTCTTGGCCAGCAGCGCCTGGACCTCGACGAGCAGGGGCCGCGTCCCCTCCATAAGGCAGGTGATGCAGGTGCCGGACACATCCAGGGGGCGGCCCGTCAGCAGCATCTCGGAGGGGTTGTCCACCTGGGCGAGGCCCCCGGCGCGCATTTCAAAGACGCCGATTTCGTTGGTGGAACCGAAGCGGTTTTTGTTGGCCCGCAAAATGCGGTAGGACAGGTTGCGGTCCCCCTCAAAGTACAGCACCGTATCCACCATGTGTTCCAGCACCCGTGGGCCGGCAATACCCCCGTCCTTATTGACATGGCCCACCAAAAAGAGGGGGATCTCGTGGTCCTTGCAGGCGGAGATGAGCAGCTGGGCGGATTCCCGCACCTGGGTGACGCTGCCCGCCGAGGAGGACACCGACGCAATGGACAGGGTCTGGATGGAATCCACCACCACTACGTCCGGCCTTTGGGCCAGAATGGTCTCGTAAATTTCCTCGGTGTCGGTGCCGGTGGACAGCAGCACGTTGTCCCCGTCCACCCCCAGCCGGTTGGCCCGCAGCCGAATCTGGCGCATGCTCTCCTCGCCGGAGACATACAGCACCCGCAGGGTCTTGTCCAGGGTGCGGCACATCTGCAGCAAAATGGTGGATTTGCCAATGCCTGGGTCGCCGCAGACCAGCACCGCCGAGCCGGGGACGATGCCCCCGCCCAGCACCCGGTCCAGCTCCTGCATCCCGGTGTGGTACCGCACCGATTCGTCCGCAGATACCTCCTGCAGCATCCGAACCGGCGCCGGGCCCCGTCCCGTGGGCGCTTTTTTTGCGGCCGCGGCGCCGCCGGTTACCCGGGCTTCCTCCACCAGGGTATTCCAGCTGCCGCAGTCGGGGCAGCGGCCGGTCCACTTGACCGCCTCGTACCCGCATTCGGTGCAGACAAACACCGTTTTTACCTTACTGCCCTTGGTTGTCGCCATGGATGCTTTCGTCTCCCCTGCTGTTATACTTCATCAGGGTATAGCAGATGGACATTGCTATTTTATCCTGATATTCTTCCTTTTGCAGCTTTTCGGCCTCCTCCGGGTTGGAAATAAAGCCGCACTCCACCAAAACGGCGGGATTTACATCGTTATTATATAACAAAAAAAGCCCGCTGTCAGCTTTTTTGATGGTCCGCTGCCGGTCCGTCTCCAAATACTGCTCCAGGTTCAGCTGCATCCTCTGGGCAAGCTCCTTGCTGTCTGCGGTTTTGGGGGAGTAGAACACCTGGGGCCCATGGACATAGGACTGGGGGAATTTATTGAGGTGGATGCTGATGACCAGCGCCCCCGGCGTGTCGGTCATAATCTTCAGCCGGTTGTGGAGGTCCGATATTTTTTGGCTGCGGACCCCCGCGGCGTCGCTGTCGTGGATGGACACATCCCCGTCCCGGGTCATCACCACCGAAAAGCCGAACAGCTGGCAGAGGTCCCGGGTCTTTTGGGCGATTTTCAGGTTGATGTCCTTTTCCGAGATGCCGTTGCAGACGGCCCCCCCGTCCGCGCCCCCATGTCCGGCGTCGATGACCACCACGGGCCGGGTGGTGGCCGGCAGCCCGGCGGTCTTTACCTTCAGGCTTTCGTTGAGGGAACCGATGAAAAAAAAGCCCAGGACAAGGGCAAGTCCCAGTGCGCCGATCCAAAGCCCCTTGGTCACCTTCATACGCGCATCACCCCTACACAAGGGTATGATGGGGCTGTGGGCTTTTATGACCGCGCAAAGACACGCCGCCGGACCTCTCCTCCAAACGGCGTGTCTTTTCTTTGCATCGTGTGCTTTTTAGCCCAATCCCGCCAGCTCGCTGACCGGCAGCGACAGCACAATGGCCCGGGCCTCGGTCTTCAGTCCGCTGGTCCCGTTAATGGCCTCCATAATGGCCGGGGCGTTTTCCTTGGGCACCAGGATGGCCAGCACTTCCTTTTCCGCCTGCAGGGGGATGCCCAGGAAATTTTCCGCCGCTTCGGAGCTGAGCCCGCGGGCGTGAAGCACCGTCCCGCCGGTGGCCCCCGCCGCCCGGGCGGCCTCCATCACCTGGTCGGTATATCCGGCGTTTAAAACCGTCACAATCAGTCTGTGTTTGGTGGTGTGTTCCAAGGCTTTTTCCTCCTTTATCGCTGGCGCGTCTTCCTCGTGCTGCTGCAGCACATGGCCTACAAATCGGTTGATGCCGGTGATGGGGATAGAAAAGGCGATGCCCTTTCCCGGATGCTTCAGCTTCATCCGCTCGCCGACGGCCTCCAGCATCGGTTTGACCCGGGACCCCGGCAGAAGGCTGATTACCACGTCCTTGTCGGTGGTCCCAAGGCCCAAAAGGTCCAGAATTTCCGAGGTGGCCGTACCCTGTCCAAGGCAGAGGAAATTAAAGTACAGGTCGCATTCATTGCAGATTGTGGCAATCCCCTCTCCCTTGCCCCGGTCCACAATGGTCACCAGCAGCTTCATGTTGGATTGGGGAGAGTTATTCATCATCAAAATTCTCCTCCTCATAATAAATCATGCTGTCCGCAAGCTGTTCGGCGTCCACAAGGCGCATCTTTTCGGCGCGCCTGCGGTTGATGCCGGAGACAAACCCCAGGACCTGGATGGCAATCAGCGGCGTCATGGCCACCATGGCCACAATGCCAAAGGCATCGGTGAGCATGTTGCCCCCCACGGCCTGGCAGGCGCCCATGGCAAAGGGCAGCAAAAAGGTGGTGGCCATGGGGCCGCTGGCAACACCCCCCGAGTCAAAGGCGATGGCCGTATACAGCTTTGGCACAAAAAAGGAAATGGTAAGGGCAACGGCATAGCCCGGCACCAAAAACCAGTAGATGGAAATACCGGTGAGCACCCGGGTCATGGCCAGACCCACCGAGACCGCCACGCCCAGGGACAGGGCCAGCTGCATGGATTTGGAGGAGATGGCGCCCCCCGAGACCTCCTCCACCTGCCTGTTGAGCACGTGCACCGCCGGCTCGGCCGCCACGATAAAGTATCCGATGAGCATCCCCAGGGGGATAAGGATCCACCGCATGCCGGACCCGGCCAGCTCCGAGCCGATGTAGTAACCGGCGGACAAAAAGCCCACATTGGCC
>CALGIL010000227.1 GCA_937914895.1 uncultured Angelakisella sp. | reverse complement strand
GACCGTTTTGCTCAGCTTGGCGTAAAAGGCCGAAGCGCAGCGGAGGACTTTTTCGCCAAGCTGCGGCCGGCCCCCAGGGGGGCCGGCCGGACTTTATGCGGAGGCGGGACGCCCCGCCGCCTTTGGGTCCCCGGGCCGTCACAGCAGCATCCGCACGGCGACAATCCGGTCCCAGGTGTTTTCCCCGATGATGCCGTCGGGGGCAAGTCCGAACAGCCGCTGAAAGGCGATGACGGCGGCCTCGGTGGTGGGGCCGAATATGCCGTCCGCCTCCACCGGGGGCAGGGGGTACCGCCTGCCGATGACCCCCAGATAATCCTGCATCAGCCAGACGTTCATGCCCCTGCTGCCCTGGCGCAGCAGAGTGCCGGGATAGGTCACCACAAGGCCGGCGCTGGCCGCAATGCCCAGGTAGACATCCAGCAGCGCCCGCCAGGTCCGGGGGCCGACAATCCCGTCCACCCCAAGGCCGAAGCGGGTTTGGAAGTCGGTGACGGCGCTGCGGGTCTGGGGGCCAAAGACGCCGTCCATCTCCACCGGGCGCACCTGGGCAAAGTAGTTGGAAATGACCCGCAGGTAATACTGGAGCCTGCGCACCTCGTCCCCCTGGTCCCCCTCCCGCAGCACCGTCTCGGGGGGCTCCGCGGGCAGGGGCTCACCCTCGCCGTCCAGTTGGGCCAGGCGCCGCACCGACACGTAGATGTAGGAGATCCTGTTCCAGGTGGCCGGCCCTACCACCCCGTCGGGGACCAGGCTGAAGATTCGCTGGAAGGCCGTTACGGCGGCGGCCGTCTCGGGGGTAAACAGATTGTCAACGCTGGAGATAAGCGGAATGGCCGGGTAGTTGCGGCGGATGCGGTTAAGCTGCGTCTCGATGGTGCGCACCGCGGCGCCGCTGCTCCCCAGCCGCAGGGGGGTGCCGGGGTAGGAGCTTTGGATGCTCCGGACGTCGCTGGCGGCGGTCAGCTCGATGTTGTTGCCGTAGTAATACTTCAGGATGTTCAGGGGGATGTAGCCGTTTTGGGCCAGGGGCACCGTCCCCCACTGGCTAAGCCCCGGGCAGGTGACCGAGACGCCGTCGCAGTACTGGGCAAACAAAGGGCCCAGGGTGCCCGTGCGGCGGATGTAGCGGTTGAAAATTTCGTCCACCAGGCGGCTGATGTTGGCAAAGATGTTGCGCCCGTGGACATAGGCCTGGTCGTAGGCGGTGGAATTTGTAATATCGAAATGATACCCCCGGCTGCGGTACCATTCGGTGTACACCCGGTTAAGGGCAAGGCTTATCTGGGCGTAGATGTTGGCCTCCAGGGCGCTTTCGGGCCAGGTGGGATAAATTTCGCTGCTGGCCACGTTTTTGATGTAGTCCTGAAAGCTGACGGTGACATTTTGGGCGGCGGTGTCGTCGGGGGTGCCCAGGTGTACCGTCAGGGCGGCCGGGATATAGATCTCGGTCAGCACCCGCGGGGCCGGACCCTCCTCGGCGGGGGCCTCCGGCATGCCCTGGGGCGGCTGGCGCAGGGCGCTGGGGGGGATGTCGATGACCGTCTCCCCCTCCTCCGGAAGGCTGATGGGGCGGGGGCTCAGGTCCAGCCGCTGGACGGACTCCACCCCCTGGAACATCTGGATACCCTCCACCCGCACCGGGAGGTATCCCTCCGCCGTAATTTCGGCGTCATACACGCTGTACGGCGGCTCCGGCGCGTTGGGGTCCAGGCTGGCGGACCGGTCCGGGGCGTCCAGGCACAGGGGCGGCGTCCTGCCGGATGCGCCTGTGGTAACGGTCCTGTGCAGGTCCGACCCGGGGCTGGTCACCACCACCCGGGCGCCGGCCACGGGCAGGGCCGAACGCCCGGTGGTCAGCTGAAACGTCAGCGTTGCCAAGCAAGTCATGGGGCGTCTCTCTCCTCTCCAAGCATCTCACGGTTTTCGTTCCGTTTATCCTATGCCCCAGGCCGGAAGAAGGTTTCTGTTGCCTTTCGGCGGCGCTTTCGCTATAATAAGGATAATATTGGGTGTTTTGGGACGGCGCGGCGCCCGCAGGCCGGGCCCGCTCCTGCGAAAAGAGTTTTTTGGGAGGTACAGTATGAAAAAGCTGCTTGGACTGCTTATTCTGACGGTTCTTACCGGGTTGCTGACAATGACGGCCTTTGCGGACGTCTTTTGCAATCCGTCGGAGGCCTACGCGGGCAACAAGGTGCTGGTGGACGGCTTTGTGGATGAGGACGGCAACTACTGCCCCGACCTTGGCCGCTCCTACATGAGCGACTATTACAGGGTCTCCGGCAGCCTCAGCGAAACCTACGTCAGCAAGTACGGCATTGATGCCAACGGCGACGTATATATCATCATCAACCCCAGCCTGACCGGCACCCGGGAAAAGGAGCTGACCGGCACCATCACCCTGCGTGAGATTGGCGGGAACAAGGGGATTTATAAGGCAAAGCTGGAATCCGGCGACCTGACCGTCAACCCCGGGGGAAAGGACAACGTGTCCGACATCGAATCCCGGGGCAGCGGCGTCTATGCCCTGCCCTACGATTATCAGACCAACAAGGTGGGCTTTGGCTCCAAGCAGGGCACCCTGCGGTTTGATTTTGACAATTACGCCTACTTCAGCGCCCGGTTTGCCGGACAGGGGGATCTGTTTTTAGGCTATCACACCACCACCAACACCGGCCTGACCTCCAAGTACCCCAACGCCACCCTCAGCTTTATCGCCTGGACGACAAAGCCCAAGTTTGACGTGGGCGGCACCCTGGGCATTTATGTCAACTCCGACGAGTATGTCTATGAAATCGCCTCCGACGGCACCTTAAAGAACCCCGGCGGCAAGTATAACGCCAGCACCGGCGCCTACGAGATTTCCACCAACACCCTGGGCAGCTACGTCATCAGCAGCCAGAAGCTGACCGCCGCTTCGGGAGCCGCCTCTTCCGCTTCCAGCACGCCGGCGGCCTCCTCCAGCGCGGCTTCCTCTCCGGCCTCCCCGGCCGCTTCTTCCCCCGCATCCTCTGCGGCTTCCCCGGCCTCCTCCGCCAGCTCCCAGCCGGAGACGTCCTCCAGCCAGCCTGAGGAAAGCAGCTCCCAGCCCGAACCCTCCTCTCAGCCGGAAGCTCCCTCGTCCTCCCAGCCCACCGACGTGCCTGCCGAGGCGGAAAAGGGCGGACTGCCCCTGGTGCCCATCCTCATCGGCGTCCTGGCGGTGCTGGCGGCGGCCCTGCTGTTCATCTTCCTGGGCGGCAAAAAGAACCGCAAACCCAAGTTTGAAGACTGGGACGAATAACGTCCCTGCGAAAAAAGGCCCTGCCGCGGCGGCAGGGCCTTTTTTGTTATCATCATTTTTTTGTTTTGGCGAAAGGCGGGCTCTACGGGGGGCTTCTGAATGAAATTCCAACTGTCGCGGCACATATCGTCCAGCGTATACTGAGC
>CALGIL010000226.1 GCA_937914895.1 uncultured Angelakisella sp. | reverse complement strand
TACTCGGGCGGGGTCCTGTGCAACGGGCTCATCCGCGCGCGCCTTGGGCAGGGGGACTGGGAAAGCGTCTTTGCCGCCCCCGAATTTTCTTCGGACAACGCTGCCGGCGTGGCGGTTTTGGGGTATTACACAGACCGGCTGCGGAGGAGGGAAGGCTGATGGCGGGATTTCAGGTGCTCACCGTCTCCCAGCTGCACCGGTATGTCAAATCCCTGTTGGAGGAGCAGAAAAACCTGTCCGACCTCATGGTCCAGGGGGAGCTTTCCAATGTCTCCCAAAACAGCGCCTCGGGGCATCTGTATTTTTCCCTCCGAGATGGCGGCGGGCTTATCCGCTGCGTGATGTTCAGCCGGCACGCCCAGCGGCTGCGGGGCCTGCCCCAGCCGGGCGCCATGGTGCTGGTGCGGGGCAGCGTCACCCTCTACGAGCGGGACGGCACCTTTCAGATTGTGGCCTACGACGTCCAGACCCTGGGCGCCGGCGCCCAGCAGGCGGGGCTGGACCAGCTGCGGGAGCGGCTGCTGGCCGAGGGGCTTTTCAGCCCCCAGCACAAGCTGCCCCTGCCCCGGCTGCCGGGGACGGTGGGCGTCATCACCTCCCGGGACGGGGCGGCGCTTCAGGACATCCTGCGAACCTTTGGGGACCACAACCCCTGGGTGCGCCTTATTATCTATCCCGCCACGGTGCAGGGGGCCCAGGCCCCCCAAACCATCCTGCGCGCCCTGGACCAGCTGGAGGCCGAAGGCCTGTGCGACTGCGCCATCATCGCCCGGGGCGGCGGGTCCGCCGAGGATTTGTCCGCCTTTAACGACGAGGCCCTGGCCCGCCGGGTATACACCTGCCGTGTCCCGGTGATTTCGGCGGTGGGCCACGAGGTGGACTATACCATCCTGGACTTTGTGGCCGACGCCCGGGCCGCCACCCCCACCGCGGCCGCCCGGATGGCCGCGCCCTCCCGCCAGGAGCTGCTGGAACAGGCGGACGCCCTGGGGGAGAGCCTCCTCTTTTTGGAGGAGCAGCTTTTGGACCGGCGGGCGGGGCAGCTGCGGCAGCTGGATCTGCTGCTGGATGCCAGAAGCCCCGGGGGCGCGGTGAAAAGAAATAGACAAACCCATGAATATTTGGTAAAATTATTAGTGTCCAATGAAGAGGCACGGATAGCCCGGCTGGAGGAGCGTCTGCGCCACGCCACCGAGTCCCTGGGCCGCCTGAATCCCGCGTCCCTGATGGCCCGGGGCTACACCATCACCAGCCGGTCGGGCCGGGTGCTGACCCGGGGGGCCGACGTGCGCCCCGGCGAGGTGCTGCACACCCTGTTTGAAGACGGGGAGGTAACCTCCGCCGTATTATCCTATGAGGCGAGAAAGGACCGTCCATGATGAAGGAAGAAAAAGCGACGTTGGAACAGTCCCTCAGTCGGCTGGAGGAGATCGTGGCCCTGCTGGGGGACTCCCAGGTGGAGCTGGAGCGGTCCCTTGAGCTATTTTCCGAGGGGGTGCGCCTGTCGGAGCAGTGCCGGACCCAGCTGACCCAGGCCCGCCAGATTGTGGAGGAGCACATGGCCACACGGACGCCCCACAGCGGGGGAGGGTCCGGGGATGAATGAGTATGAGGCCGCCTTTGCGGGCTATTTTTCGTCCATTGAATCTGCTCTGGCGGGCTTTTTGCCCCAGGGAGAAAGCTTGCAGTCCACGGTGACGGACGCCATGGCTTACAGTCTGCTGGGGGGCGGCAAGCGCCTGCGGGGGGTCATGGTCCTGGCCTTTTACCGGCAGTGCGGCGGGCAGCCCCAGGACGCCATGGCCTTTGCCTGCGCCATGGAGATGCTCCACGCCTATTCCCTCATCCACGACGACCTGCCCTGCATGGACGACGCCGACCTGCGCCGCGGCAAGCCCTCCTGCCATGTCCGGTATGGCGAGGCCATGGCGGTGCTGGCGGGGGACGCCCTGCAGGCCCTGGCCTTTGAGACGGCCCTGACCCGGTCCGATGCCCTTGCGCCCCGGCGGGTGCTGCGGGCCGCGGGGGAGATGGCCGCCGCGGTGGGCGCCGGGGGCATGGTGGGGGGACAGGTCATCGACCTCCAGCACGAGGACGTCCCTGTGGACCTCCCGCTGCTGGACGAGCTCAACGCCCTTAAGACCGGGGCGCTGATTCGGGCCTGCGCCCGCATCGGCTGTATTTTGGCCGGGGCCGGCGAGGACCTTGTGGCCCAGGCCGATGCCTACGGCGAAGCGCTGGGCCTTGCCTTTCAAATTACCGACGACATCCTGGACGTCACCTCCACCCCGGAGGTGCTGGGCAAGCCCGTTGCCGGCGACGCAAAGCGGGGCCGGGACACCTACGCCACCCTGCTGGGGGTGCAGCGGGCCGGAGAGGCCGCCTGCCTCCTGGCGGACCGGGCCAGGGCAGCCCTGGCGGGCACCCCTTTGGAATCCGCATTTTTAGAACAGCTGGCGGACACCCTGGTCCGGCGGGACCGCTGATTGTTCCCTTTCATCCGCCAAGTGAAGGAGATCCGTTCATGAGCCACTTTTGGGCCGTACTGTTCAGTAACTACATCCTCAACGTGGGTGTGCTTTCCTGGTTTCTTGCGCAGCTGATCAAGACGGTGCACACCTTTGTCAAATATAAAGAGATCCGGCTGGAGCGGCTGGTGGGGGCGGGCGGCATGCCCAGCTCCCATTCCGCGCTGGTCTGTTCCGTCACCCTGGCCATGGCCAAGGTGGAGGGCTTTTCGTCCCCCATCTTCGCTTTGACCTTCGCCTTTTCCGCCGTGGTCATGTACGACGCCATGGGGGTGCGCCGGGCCGCCGGGGAGCAGGCCAAGGTGATCAATAAAATGATTTTCAGCTTTAAGGATTTGGATAAGCTTTTCGAAGTCCTGGGCAAGGAGATTGAACGGGAATTTGAGCGGGAGAATTTTGAGGAATCCCTGGACGAAAGCACCGGGCACATCGAAAGCGTGGCGGATCATATAGCGCTGAAGGAATTTATCGGGCACACCCCCCTGGAGGTGCTGGGGGGCGCCCTGCTGGGTATTTTGGTGGCATCTTTGATGCCCTATGCAAAGTAGGGGGGCGGCATCGGTGAAGGAGCGTCTGGATTCCGCCATTGTCGCCCGCGGCCTTGTCTCCGGCCGGGACCGTGCCAAGGGGATCATCATGGCGGGGCAGGTCTACGTAAACGGCCAAAAGGCCGACAAGCCCGGCCAGCAGGTGTCCCCGGAGGACCGCATTGAGGTCCGGGGGGAGCAGCTGCCCTATGTCAGCCGCGGCGGCCTGAAGCTGCAGCGGGCCCTGGAGGTTTTTGCCCTGGACCTGGAAGGCGCCGTCTGCGGCGACTTTGGGGCCTCCACCGGGGGCTTTACCGACTGCATGCTGCAGCGGGGGGCCGCCAAGGTGTACGCCGTGGATGTGGGCTACGGCCAGCTGGCCTGGGACCTTCGCCAGGACCCCCGGGTGGTCAGCCTGGAACGCACCAACGTCCGCTATCTGACCAAAGAGGTCATTCCACAGGCCCTGGACTTTATCTCCGTTGACGTGTCCTTTATCTCCCTGCGGCTGGTGCTGCCCACCGCGTATGCACTGGGGTCCGGCCAATGTAAAGTTGTGTGCCTTGTCAAGCCCCAGTTTGAGGCGGGGCGGGAGCTGGTGGGCAAAAAAGGGGTGGTGCGGGACCCGGCCACCCATGGCCTGGTGCTGGAACAAACCCTGACCTTTGCCCGGGAGGCCGGCTTTTATCCATGGGGGCTGACCTACTCCCCGGTCAAGGGGCCGGAGGGCAACATTGAATACCTGCTGCTTTTGGGCAAAACGCCGCCCGGAGAGCCCTCCCATCCGGATATTGCCGGGGTGGTGGAGGCGTCCCACCGGGCGCTGGACCAATGAGAATACCCACGAGGGGAGGCGCTGTACCATGCGCGCGCTGCTGATTCCCAACTTTACCAAGGAGCGCACCCCCCGGGTGCTGGGGGAGGTCTGCCGCATTTTGGCGGACCTGGACATTGCCGCCGCCGTGCTGCCCGAGGCACGGCAGGGGCTGGCGGCCCACGGCTGCCCCGCCCTGCCGGTGTGCGGGGGGACCGACCCCCGGGAAATTGCGGATTGCTGCGACTTTATCCTTTCCATCGGCGGGGACGGCACCATCATCCACAGCGCCCACTTTGCCGCGCTGGCCGACCGCCCCGTTGTGGGCGTCAACGTGGGGCGGCTGGGCTTTTTGGCCCAGCTGGAGCCCGACCGGCTGGAGGAGGGCCTTTCCCGCATCCGCCGGGGGGATTACAGCATCGAGGAGCGGATGGCCCTGGCCGCCCGCTTTGATGCGGAGGAGATGGCGCCCATCCCCTTTGCCATCAACGACATTGTGGCCTTTAAAGCCCCGGGCACCAACATCGCCGAGTTTGAGATCCACTGCAATGGCCGCCTTATCGACCGGTACGCCGCCGACGGCATCATCTTCTGCACCCCTACCGGCTCCACCGCCTATGGGCTGGCCGCCGGGGGACCGGTCATCGACCCCAGCCTCAGTACCATTTCCCTGGTGCCCATCTGCCCCCATTCCATGGCCACCCGGCCCCTCATCTTTGCCGGGGACAAGGCTATCTCCCTGCGGTGCACCTCGGGGGCCGTCCAGGTGCAGGCGGACGGGCGCAGCCCCGTTTTGATGGGGGGCAGCACCATGATCACCCTGGGCAGGTCGGCGCTGCGGGCAAAATTTATCAGCTTTAACGAATACGAATTCTTTGAAATACTGACCACCAAAATCAAGCAGAAAGGATAGGACCTATGAAGGCGAAGCGCCAGAGTAAAATCCTCGAACTCATTGCCTCCCACACCATTACAACCCAGGAGGAGCTCCAGTCCCTGCTGGAAACGGCCGGTTACTCCGCCACCCAGGCCACCATTTCCCGGGACATTAAGGAGCTGCGCCTGATTAAAACCCTTTCTCCCTCGGGCAGCTACTACTACGCCCTGGCACCCGTCCAGGAGCGGGAGGCCATTCCGGTCAGCCTGAATTCGGTGTTTTTGGAATCGGTGCGCCACGTGGACTTTGCCGGAAACCTGGTGGTGGTCAAATGCTTTACCGGCATGGCCAACGCCGTCTGCGCCACCATTGACACCGGCACCTGGGGCGGCCTTGTGGGCACCATTGCGGGGGACGACACCATTTTTCTGCTGATGCGCACCGAGCTGCAGGCGGAGGAATTTGCGCAGTACCTGCGGGAGCTGACCGAAAAGGCAAAGCCCGAAAGCTGACATCAAGACGAAGCGGGGGGAAGCGGCATGCTGTCGGAACTCTACATCGAGCATATCGCCGTCATCAGCCAGGCCACCATCCGGCTGGGGCCGGGCCTCAACGTGTTTACGGGGGAGACCGGCGCCGGCAAAACCATGCTCATCAGCGCCATCAACGCGGTGCTGGGGGCCCGTACCTCCCGGGACATCATCCGCACCGGAGAAGCCCGGGGGATGGTGTCCGCGCTGTTTACCGGCATCCCCGAGGATGTGGCGGCGCAGATCGACCGGCTGGGGTTTTCGGCGGAGGACGGCCAGCTGCTGGTGACCCGCACCCTGGAGGCGGGGGGCGGGGGCAGCAGCAAAATCGGCGGGGG
>CALGIL010000225.1 GCA_937914895.1 uncultured Angelakisella sp. | reverse complement strand
CGGCATCAAGCTGCTGTCCACCAAGGACGGTGTGTTTACCAACGCCGTATACGGCTTTTTTAATATCTGCCTCAAGCTTATCGAAGACCAAAAGCCGGACCGGGTGGCCTTTGCCTGGGACCTGAAGGGCCCCACCTTCCGCCACAAAATGTACGACGGCTATAAGGCCCAGCGCAAGGGCATGCCCGAGGAGCTGGCCCAGCAGATGCCCCTGGTCAAGGAGGCCGTCCGGTACCTGGGCTACCCCATTTTGGAGGTGGAGGGGTACGAGGCGGACGACATTTTGGGAACGGTGGCCCGGGCCGCCGGGGAGGCCGGGGACCAGTGCCTGCTGGCCACCGGGGACCGGGATTCCCTTCAGCTGGTCACCGACCGGGTAACCGTCATTCTGGCCGCCACCCGGGCGGGGGGCGCCCAGTACCTTGTCATGACCCCCGACGCCATCCGGGAGCAGTACGGGGTGGAGCCAAGGGAGCTTATCGAGACCAAGGCACTCATGGGGGACAGCTCGGACAACATCCCCGGGGTCAAGGGCGTGGGGGAAAAAACCGCCTTTGCCCTGATTCAGAAATACCATACCCTGGACGAGATTTATAAAGACCTGGATGCCCTGGAGGTGAGCCCCGGGGTGCGCGCCAAGCTGGGGGAGGGGAAGGAGATGGCGGCCCTCAGCCGCCGGCTGGGGGAGATCTGCACCACCGTGCCCCTGACGCCGGAGCAGCTGGCCTGCACCCCTGCCCAGCCCGACCAGGGGGCCCTGTACAGCCTTTTCAGCCGCCTGGAGCTGCATACCCTCATTAAGCGCCTGGACCTGAGCCCCGGCGTCCCCGAGGCGGTGGAGCTGGCCGGGGAGGACGAGGGCTTTGTGCTGGAGCTGGCGGACCCGGACCAGGCCCTGGCCTTGGAGGGGGACCTGTACCTGTCGGCAGTCGTCCGGGGCGATGCCATCACCGAGCTGGCGGTGGCGGCGGGGAGGACGGTGTACTACTGCAAGGCCCCCGGGCGCGCCCTGCTGGACGGCCTGTACGCCTGCCAAAACCCCAAGTGGGCCGCCGACAGCAAGCCCCTGCACAAGGATGCCCTGGCCCACGGGGCGGAGCTTAAAAACCTGGTGTTCGACTTCCGGCTGGCGGGGTACCTCCTCAGCCCAAATTCCCCCAGCTACGACCTGGACCGCCTGGCGGGGGAGTACAGCACCGGCCTGCCCCCGGTGGACGCCGGCCCCGCGGGGCTGGAGGAGGCGCCCCCCCTGGCGGCCGCGGCGGCGGCCATGCCCCCTCTTGGGGACTTTCTGTCCATTAAAATCCGGGCGGACGGCATGCGGCCCCTGCTGGAGGAGGTGGAAATGCCCCTGGCCCAGGTGCTGGCCTCCATGGAGATCGAGGGCTTCCTCATCGACCAAAAGGCCCTGGCCGCCTTCGGCGGGGAGCTGACCGGCGAAATTGCCCGGCTGGAGCAGGAGATTTACGCCCTGGCGGGGCACCCCTTCAACATCCAGTCCCCCAAGCAGCTGGGGACGGTGCTGTTTGAGGAGCTGGGCCTGCCCACCCGCAAAAAGACCAAAAGCGGCTATTCCACCGACGCCGAGGTGCTGGAAAGCCTGGTGCCCTACCACGAGATCATCTCCAAGCTTTTGGAGTACCGCAAGTACGCAAAGCTCAGCTCCACCTATGTGGAGGGCCTGCAAAAGGCGGTGGACCCGGACAGCCGCGTCCGCACCTCCTTTAACCAGACCGAGGCCCGCACCGGGCGCATTTCCTCCCTGGAGCCCAATTTGCAGAACATCCCCATCCGCACCGAACCGGGCAGCCGCATGCGCAGCTTTTTTACCGCCGCGCCGGGCAAGGTGCTGGTGGATGCCGACTACTCCCAAATCGAGCTGCGGGTGCTGGCGGCGGTGGCCGGGGATGAAGCCATGATCGCCGCCTTCCGGGCGGGGGAGGACATCCACGCCACCACCGCCTCCCAGGTCTTCGGCATGCCCCTGGGCTTTGTCACCCCCCTCATGCGCAGCCGCGCCAAGGCGGTCAACTTTGGCATTGTCTACGGCATTTCGGCCTTTTCGCTGTCCAAGGACCTGGGGGTGACGGTGGGGGAGGCCGACACCTACATCAAAAGCTATCTGGACCACTACCGGGGGGTTAAGGCCTATCTGGACCGCACCGTGGCCCAGGCGGGGGAGCGGGGCTATGTGTCCACCCTCTTCGGCCGGCGGCGCTATCTGCCGGAGCTTAAATCCTCCAACCACAACCTGCGCAGCTTTGGCCAGCGGGTAGCCATGAATATGCCCATCCAGGGCACCGCCGCCGACATCATCAAAATCGCCATGGTGCGGGTCTACCGCCGGCTGAAGGCCGAGGGTCTGGCCGCCCGGCTGATTCTGCAGGTCCACGACGAGCTGATTGTGGAGTGCCCCGAAAGCGAGGCCGAAACGGTCCGCAGCCTGGTGGTCCGGGAGATGACCGGGGCGGCGGACCTGGCCGTGCCCATGGAGGTGGACGCCAAGGTGGGCAAGGATTGGGGCGAAGCCCACTAGGGAAGGAGAAAACCATGTCGAGAAATCTGGTTGTATCCCTGACTGCGCGGGAGGCCGCCAGCCGCATCTCCGACGCCGTCATCCGGGGGAGCATTACGGGGGAGCTGCTGGACACCTATACCGTCACGGCCCCGGGGGGTGGCTGCTGCATTGTGTCCGTGTATGAAAAGCATTACTACCGGGCGGGCAACCGCCTTACCCTGACCGCCACGGTGGACGACCTTACGGGCCGCACCCGGGTGCACCTGGTGGGGGGCGGGGGCGGCGAGGGCCTCTTCCGCTTCGACTGGGGCGCCTCGGGCAGCTTTGAGCAGGCGGCCTACGAGGGGCTGCGGCCCTACCAGCTGTAAGGGCGGCGCGGCCGTCCCCATTACCTAAGGAGAGAAAAGGAATGCGAGAGATCATGGAGGAAACCATGCAGCGCCGGCTGATGCTCAGCCAGGCCCAAAACTGCCGGGACCTGGGCGGGTATCCCCTGGAGGGGGGCGGCGCCACCGCCTGGCGGCGGTTTATCCGCAGCGGCATGCCCACCGGGGTCACCCGGGAGGACCTGCAAACACTGCGGGACGCGGATATTACCACCGTCGTCGATTTGCGCTGCAACTGGGAGCGCGCCCAGGAGGCCTGCGCCCTGGAGGGGGTGCCGGGCATCCTTTACCACCAGCACAGCCTCCTGGGCGAGGAGCGCTGGGTGGACAGGCCCGACGAGACGCCCCGGCGGTACTTTGACATGACCAAAGGGGAGGCCATGGGCCGGGTGATGAAGGTGCTGGCCAACGCCCCCGGCGGCGTCCTGTTCCACTGCCGGGCGGGCAAGGACCGCACCAGCGTGGTGGCGGCCATCCTGCTGATGCTGGCCGGGGTGGGCCGCGCCGACATCATGGCGGACTACATCCAGTCCTCCGCCTACCTCCAGGTGGCCTGGGAGCGCCCGGATTTCCAGTTTCCCCTGCGGGATGTGCTGCCCCGGCTGGAGTACATAGACGGCTTTATGACCCTGTTCCGGGAGGCCTACGGCGACGCCCGGTCCTATCTGGCGGGCATGGGCCTCAGTCGGGAGGAGATCGGCCGCCTGCGGGGCAGGCTGACGGGGACGGCGCCCATGGGCCGGGCCGCCCTGCCCTATGCCGCCCCCCGGCATGCCGCCGGCGGCGCCGGGCACAGGGCATACAAGGCGCCCCGGGACGATGAGCTTTAACGGCACCGTCACCCCGGCGGGGCCGGAGGAAATTTAAACCACTTAACCTTCCATTTCATCAAAAAAA
>CALGIL010000224.1 GCA_937914895.1 uncultured Angelakisella sp. | reverse complement strand
GCCCGCAGCTCTTTGTAAAAATCGTGTAAAGTGCGCTTCTTTGATGGAAAGCCCCACCGCGCAAAAAGGGCCGGTCGGTGGACCGGTCCTTTTTTGACATTGGCTGTGAGGATTTTTATCCGCCCGGCCCCGGTCCGGTCAGCCCAGCAGAAGCTCCATGGCCTGCCGGTATTGGACGGCGCGGCGCATCGCCTGGTCGTCCACGGCCTCCAGACGCGTCAGGTCCGCATTATGGCGCAGGTCCGCCAGCTTGACCGCCGCCGCTGCCTTGTTCCCGCTGTCCCGGATGTTTTTAACATAGTCCAGATAGGGCACGTCTTTCGCATGGGTCAGCAGCTTCAGGACGTCAATGACCTCCCGCCCAATGCCTTTTCCCTCCATCTCCTCAAAGGAGACCGCCGTGTCCTCGGCCACATCGTGCAGCAGCGCCGCGCAGACCGAGACCTCGTCCTCCATCTGCTCCGCCACATGGATGGGATGGAAAATGTAGGGCAGGCCGGCTTTGTCCACCTGGTCCTTGTGGGCGTCAAAGGCAATTCTCATGGCCGCTTTTGTCATGGGTGTGTACAGCATGGCGGCATCCTCCCCGCTTACTCGGCTACTTCGTAGCCGGTGTCGCTGATGGCCTTTTTGATCTGCTCCGGGGTCACCTGGGCGGGGTCGTAGTCCACGGCGGCCTCCTTTTTGCGTTTGCTGGCCTTTACCTTACCAATACCCGGCAGCTTGCGCACCGCGTCCTGCACTGCAATCTCGCAGTGGCCGCAGACCATTCCCCCCACGGGGATGACGATTTTTTCCATAGCTCTGCCCTCCTTCTTTCTATCTGCCGGCCAAAACTGCACCGCCGGCAGGTCCTTAAGCCCCCCTGGCGGCGGCCAAGGCGGCCTCCAGGGTATGCCAGGGCATGGTGGCGCACTTGACCCTGGCGGGCATGTTGGAAACCCCCGCCAGGGCGGCGGCCTCCTCCAGCCGCCGCGTCTCCTCCCGGGAGAGGGGCTCGTGGCGGATCATGGCCAGAAACAGGCGGCACAGCTCCGCGGCCTCCTCCGGGGTTTTGCCCCGCACCAGGTCGATCATGATGGAAACCGACGCCTGGGAGATGGCGCAGCCCTCGCCGGTGTAGGAGGCGTCCTGGATGACGCCGTCCTTTACCTTTAGGAAAAGTTCGATCTCGTCGCCGCAGCTGGGGTTTTTGCCCGGCACGGCCACGCTGGCCCCCTCCAGTCCGTGCCTGTTGTGGCGGGACAGGTTGTGGTCCTTAATCACCTGGGAATACAGCTCACTGAGGTCCAAGGCCCAGCACCCCCCTTACGGTCTTCAGCGCCGCCGCCAGGCGGTCGATGTCCTCCTCGGTGTTGTAAAAGTACAGGCTCATGCGGCAGGTGGCATTGACGCCCATGTGGGCCATAAGCGGCTGGGCGCAGTGGTGCCCGGCCCGCACGGCCACCCCGTGGGACGCCAGCACGGTGGCGGTGTCGTGGGGATGCACGCCGTCGATGTTAAAGGAGATGATGCCCGTCCGGGTGCCGCCGGTGCCCCCGCCGTACAGCCGGATGCCGGAGACGCCGGAGAGCTTTTCCAGGGCGTACCGGGTCAGGCGGCCCTCGATCTCCTGAATGGCGGGCATGCCCACCTCCTCCAGATAATCTATGGCCGCGCCAAGGCCGATGACGCCCTCGGCGTTTTGGGTGCCCGCCTCAAACTTCCAGGGGGCGTCCAGATAGCGCACCGTCTGCTGGGTGACTTCCTCCACAATCCCGCCGCCCAGGCGCAGGGGCTCCATTCGGCGCAAAAGCTCCTTTTTGCCGTACAGGATGCCCACCCCCGCCGGGGCCAGCAGCTTGTGTCCGGAAAAGGCCAGAAAATCCACGTCCAGCGCCTGCACATCCACCGGGATGTGGGGGGCGCTTTGGGCCGCGTCCAACAGAACGACGGCCCCTTTTTCGTGGGCCAGGGCGGCAATGTCACGGATGGGGTTTACACACCCCAGCACGTTGGACACATGGGTGATGGCCACAATTTTAGTCCTGGGGGTAAGCTTTTGGGCGGCCTCCTCCGCGGTGATGCGGCCGGATTCGTCGGGGATAAGGTAATGCAGCGTGGCCCCGGTCCGCCGGGCAAGACGCTGCCAGGGCAGCAGGTTGCTGTGGTGCTCCAGCACCGAGATGAGAATCTCGTCCCCCTGCCCCACCGCCTGCTCCCCATAGCTGAGGGCCGCCAGGTTGATGGAATCGGTGGTGCCGGCGGTAAAGACGATCTCCTCCGGGTCCGCCGCGCCGATGAAGCGGGCCACCTTGCCCCGGACCTCCTCAAAGGCCTCGGTCACCCGGACGCTGATGTCATAGGCCCCCCGGTGGGGGTTGGCGTTGTAAGTCTCGTAATAGGTGCGCACCGCGTCGATGACCGGGCGGGGCTTTTGGGTGGTGGCGGCGTTGTCCAGATACGCAATGGCGCGCCCCTGTCCATCCTTTTGTAAAAGAAGGGGAAAATCCCCCTTGTAATCAGTTTTCACCATGGACAACCTCCCGAATCCGCTGGTAGACCGCGCCGCGCAGCTCCTGCGACGGCAGCTTGTTTAAAATGGGGGTAAAGGACGCCTCCACCAGCAGGCGCTTTGCGTCCCGCTGGGTCAAACCCCTGCTCATCAGATAGTAGAGCTTTTCGGGGTCCGGCCTGCCGCTGGAGGTGGCGTGGGCCCCCTCCACGTTGGCCTCGCCGCACAGCAGCAGCGGTGTGGAAAGGTTGACCGCCCGGTCGCTGAGGGCAAGGACCGTCTCCTCCTCCCGCGCCTTGGCGCCGGAGGCCCCGCGGATAAAGTCCAGGGTGCTTTTCAGCGTCTTTTTGGCGGTGCCCGCCAGGGCCCCCCGGGCGGAAATCTCCCCCTC
>CALGIL010000223.1 GCA_937914895.1 uncultured Angelakisella sp. | reverse complement strand
AGCAGCAGCCGGTCCAGCTCCCCCGCCCGGCAGGCGGCGTCCAGCTGTTCCAGGGTGACGCACTGGTCAATGGTATAGCCCAGGGACCGGGTGCGCCGCAGGGCGGTCAGCACCCCGCCCACGCCCAGCAGCTCCCCCACGTCGTGGCAGATGGTGCGGACGAAGGTCCCCTTGGAGCAATCTACGTCTATGACACACTCCCGGCGCTCCTCATCAAACTCCAAAAGCTCCAGGCGGTGGACGGTCACCTCCCGCAGGGGGCGCTCCACCTCTTTGCCCTGGCGGGCCAGCTTATACAGGCGCTGTCCGTCCACCCAGACGGCCGAGTGCATGGGCGGCAGCTGGCGGATGGTCCCCCGCTGGGTGTCCAGGGCGGCCTCCAGCTCCTGCCGGGTGACCCTGCGGCCGCTTTGCCGCAGCACCGTCCCGGTGCTGTCCTGGGTGTCGGTGGTCAGGCCCAGACGAATGGCGGCCCGGTACCGCTTGTCCTGGTCGGGCATCAGGGACGTCGCCTTGACCGCCCGGCCCAAAAAGAGGGGCAGCACCCCGGTGGCCATGGGGTCCAGGGTCCCGCCGTGGCCGATTTTGCGGCATTTTGTGATGCCCCTGGCCTTTGCCACCACATCAAAGGAGGTAAAACCCTCGGGCTTGTCAATACACAGGATTCCCTCGGGCATATCCTCGCTCCTTTGCTCGATAATTGCTTATGGGTCCCCGGGCAGATGGCGTTCGATTTCCGCCACCAGCACCCGCTCCGCTTCCTCCACGGTGCCGGGGATGGTACACCCCGCCGCCCGCAGGTGGCCCCCGCCGCCAAAAACGGCGCAGATGGCCGACGCGTCCACCGGCGGGTTGGTGCGCAGGGACACCCGGCATTCGCCGTCCGCCTGACGGATAGTGACCCCCACCAGCACCCCGACAATCTGCCGGGGCAGCGCGGAAATGCCCTCCAGGTCGTAGTCGTCCAGCTGGAACTCCTCCTGAAGGGCCTGGTCGGTGGAGATGACCGCGCAGCGGCCCCCGCCGTAATACCGGATGCCCGACAGCACCTGGGACTCAAAGGCCATGCGCCGGGGGGATTTGGATTCGAACATAGCCCGGATGATGGGCTGGGTATCCAGGCCCTCCTCAATAAGCCGGGCGGCAATGCGCAGGCTGTTTGGGGTGGTGTTGGAGTACCGGAAGCACCCGGTGTCGGTGACAATGCCGGTATAGATGCAGATGGCAATTTGGGGGGTAATTTCGGCCTCCAGCTCCCGGGCAAGGTCCCAGATCATCTCCGCCACGGCGGCGGCGTCCCCGTCCACCCAGTTTTCTTTTGCAAAGCATTCGTTGCTGCGGTGGTGGTCCACCGTCAGGTCCACGCGTCCCTCGTATTCCTCCCGCAGGGCGCCCAGCAGGGACAGGGACGCAATGTCCACCGCCACCACCGTCTGTTCCTCAAATTCCTCCGGCGCGTAGCCGTCGGCGAGGAAGCCGTACAGGGCCGGAAAGCCGTCGGCGCAGCGGACCCGGCAGGTCTTGCCCCGCTGGCGCAGGGCATGGTACAGTGCAAAGCCGGAGCCCAGGGTGTCCCCGTCCGGCTTCCGGTGGCAGAGGATGGTGATAAAATCCCTCTCCCGGAGGAGCCGTGCCGCGTCGGCCATGGTTGCCTTCATGCAATACCCCTTTCCGTTTTCTCAGCCAAAGCAAGGGTGCAAAAGCGCCCTAGTCCAGCAAATCGCTGAGCTTTTTGGCAATTTGCGCGCTGTGCTCGATGGAGTCGTCGGCCACAAACCGCAGCTCGGGGGTGTGGCGCATCTGCACCCGCAGGCCCAGCTCCCGCCGGACATACCCGGCGGCGCTTTTCAGGCCCTCCACCGTCTCCTTGGCCCGGGGCAGCCCCTCCACAGAGCTGACGTACACCCGGCAGACTGACCGGTCCCCGGACAGGTCCACCCGGACGATGGAGATTAGCGGGTCCACCCGGGGGTCCTTGATCCCCCGAAAAATATCCGACAGCTCCCGGTGGATGTCCTCGGTCAGCCGCTGATTTTTATAGCTTGGCATATGCGCACACCTCCGGCCTCAGTTTTCGATGACCTGAATTTCGTATGCCTCGAAGATGTCGCCTTCCTTGAGGTCCTGGGTCTTTTCCAGGGTGATACCGCATTCGTAGCCGGCGGCCACCTCCTTGACGTCGTCCTTAAACCGCTTGAGGCTGGAGAGCCTGACGTCGGTGAGAATGATGCCGTCCCGCACCAGGCGGATGTTGGCGCCCCGGGCAATTTTGCCCTCCAGCACATAGCAGCCGGCCACCTTGCCCACCCCGGTGATGGTGTACACCTGGCGCACCTCGGCGCGGCCCAGGTCCACCTCCCTGGTCTTGGGGGCCAGCATGCCCTTCATGGCGGCCTCCATCTCCTCAATGGCGTCGTAAATGATGCGGTACAGGCGGATTTCCACCTTATCCCGCTCGGCGCTCTGCTTGGCGTCGGGGTCGGGCCGCACGTTAAAGCCCACGATGATGGCGCCGGAGGCGGCGGCCAGCATGACGTCGGATTCGTTGACGGCGCCCACGCCGCCATGGATGACCCGCACCCGGACTTCGTCGCCCGACAATTTTTCCAGGGACTGCCGGACGGCCTCCACCGAGCCCTGGACGTCGGCCTTGACAATGATGGGCAGCTCGATGACCTCGCCCTCGGAGATCTGGTCGAAGAGATTGTCCAGGGTGACCTTTTGGTAGGACTGGAACTGCTGCTCCTTCTGCTCCTGGCGGCGCTGTTCCACCAGCTCCCGGGCCAGGCGCTCATCCTCCACGGCGTCAAACTGGTCGCCGGCCTCGGGCACATCCGCAAGGCCGGTAATCTCCACCGGCTGGGAGGGCCCCGCCAAATCGATGCGCTGGCCCTTGTCGTCGGTCATAATCCGCACACGGCCCACCGAGGTGCCCGCAATGACGGCGTCGCCGGTGTGCAGGGTGCCGTTGCGCACCAGAATGGTGGCCACCGGGCCCCGCCCCTTGTCCAGCTTGGCCTCGATGACGGTGCCCCGGGCCATGCGGTCGGGGTTGGCCTTCAGCTCCTTAAGGTCGGCCACCAGCAGGATGTTCTCCAGCAGGGTATCCAGCCCCTGGCCGGTCTTGGCCGAGACAGGGACGCAGATGACGTCGCCGCCCCACTCCTCGGGCACCAGGCCGTATTCGGTCAGCTGCTGCTTGATTTTATCGGGGTTGGCCTCGGGCTTATCCATTTTATTGATGGCCACAATAATGGACACGTCGGCGTTTTTGGCGTGGTTGATGGCCTCCACGGTCTGGGGCATGATGCCGTCGTCCGCCGCCACCACCAGCACCGCAATGTCGGTGACCTGGGCGCCCCGGGCCCGCATGGAGGTAAAGGCCGCGTGGCCGGGGGTATCTAAAAAGGTGATGGGCCTGCCCTTTACCTCCACCTGGTAGGCGCCGATATGCTGGGTGATGCCGCCGGCCTCCCCCGCCACCACGCTGGTGTTGCGGATGGCGTCCAGCAGGGAGGTTTTGCCGTGGTCCACGTGGCCCATGACCACCACGATGGGGCAGCGCTCGGTGAGGTTTTCGTCGGAATCCTCGGTCACGTCAAACAGGCGCTCCTCAATGGTGACCACCACTTCCTTGGACACCTTGGCGCCGATCTCCATGGCCACCAGGGCCGCGGTATCATAGTCGATGACCTGGCCCACCGACGCCATGATGCCCAGGGGCATCAGACGCTTGATAATCTCGCTGGCCTGCACCTTAAGGAGGGCCGCCAGGTCCCCCACCGAGATCTCCTCGGGCAGGGTGACCTCCAGCTTTTCGCGGCGCTGGCGCTCCATTTCCAGCTTGCGCATCTTCTGCTCCTCCCGCTCCTTCCGGCTCATCACCGGTTTGCCGCGGCGCGCCGAGCGCTGATTGAGCTTTTGCTTTTTAACAAAGTTATCCTTGGGGGCGGTGGGGGCAATCTGCTCGTACCGCTCGTTGTACTTGTCCAGGTTGACCTCGGTGGTGCGCATATCCACCACCACGTTGGTGGTAACGCCGGCGCTGGCGGCGCGTTCGCCCTTGGGGCCCCTGGCCTTGGGCTGGCGGGCCTTGATCTCGATGGGGGTGTTGTC
>CALGIL010000222.1 GCA_937914895.1 uncultured Angelakisella sp. | reverse complement strand
CCGCCGGGGCCAAGGCCGTGGCCATTGTGGAGGAGCCCATGGCCGCCGCCATCGGCGCGGGCCTGCCCGTGGAGGAGGCCATTGGCAGCATGGTGGTGGACATCGGCGGCGGCACCAGCGAGGTGGCCGTCATCTCCCTGGGGGGCATTGTGGCCTCCCGCAGCGTCCGGGTGGCCGGGGATGAGTTTGACCGGGCCATCATCGCTTATGTCAAAAAGAAATACAATCTGCTCATCGGCGACCGCACCGCCGAAAACATTAAGATCTGCATCGGCTCGGCCTACCCTTATCCCGACGAGGAAGCGGTGGAGATCAAGGGCCGCAACCTGGTGGACGGGTTCCCCAAAAACATCCTGCTGACCCCCAAGGAGGTCCGGGAGGCCCTGGCGGACAACATCGTCTCTATTCTGGACGCCATCCGCGTCACCCTGGAGCGCACCCCGCCCGAGCTGTCCGCCGACATCATCGACCGGGGCATCACCCTTACCGGCGGCGGCGCCCTGCTTAAGGGTCTGGATGAGCTGATTGCCATTGAGACGGGGATGCCGGTGTATGTGGCCGAAAACCCCCTGGACTGTGTGGCCGCGGGCACCGGCATGATTCTGGAATCCCCCGCCAAGCACAGGGACACCCTGTTTATGGACGAAAAGCACTGACGGCCCCCAGCCCATGCCCCCTGTGGAGCCGCCGCCCCAAGGGAGACGACAATGGAAGATTTTTTCAAAAGCAGACGCTTTAAGGTCCTTCTGGTAGTGCTGACCGTGCTGTTTACCTTTCTGCTGCGGTCCATCTACACAGGGGGCTTTATGCCGTTCGTCTCCGGCTTGGGGGACCTTGTTATGGCGCCGGCAAACAAGCTGACCGCCTCGGTGTCCACGGCGCTGGAGGACCGCTTTTATCCCTTCTTTCACGCCCGGGAGCTGATGGAGGAAAACGAGCGCCTCCGGGAGGAAAACCGCCTTTTGGAGGGCAAGCTGGTGGACTATCAGTCCCTTAAAAACGAAAACGAGCAGTTCCGGGAGTTTTTGGAGATTAAGGAGGAGAACAAATCCTTCGTCTTCCAGCCCGCCAACGTCATCGGCCGGACGCCGGACAGCCACTTCGGCTCCTTTACCATCGACGCGGGCACAAACCAGGGGGTATCCCCCCGGGACGCGGTCATCACCGCCGACGGACTGGTGGGGGTGGTCACCGAGGTCAGCCGCAGCTTTGCCAAGGTGCAGACCATCCTGGACGTGTCGGTAAGCATTGGCGGGGTGGATATTTACACCCTGGACACCGGCGTGGTGGGGGGTTCCATGGCCCTGGCGGGACAGGGGCTGTGCAAAATGGACTTCCTCCCCCGGGAAAGCGGCGCCGCCCCCGGGGACATCATCAACACCTCGGGCATCGGCGGCCAGCTTCCCTCGGGGCTTAAAATCGGCTCCATCCAGACGGTGGAGACCGAGACCTCGGGCCTTTCGCTGTACGCGGTCATCAAGCCCTCCGCCGACATCCTCAGTGTCAAGACCGTCCAGGTCATCACCGCCTTTGACGGGGAGGAGGACGCCCAGTGATGAACCTCCGCTGCAAGGCGGCCAAGTTTGGCACCTACTTTTTGCTGGCCTACCTGTTAACGGTGCTGCAGGCCACCCCGGGGCTGTTTGCCATGGGGGGGGTAAGGCCGGTGCTGACCGCGGGGCTGGCGGTGGCGGTGGCCATGTGCGAGGGGGAGTTTGCAGGGGGCCTTTTTGCCGCCGGCGCGGGGCTTTTGTGCGACTTTTTTTCCTACAACAAGCTGGGCTACAACGCCCTGCTGTTTTTCCTCTGCTGTGTGGTCATCGGCCTGTTGGTCCAAAGCTATATGCGGCCGGTGATGATCAACTGCTTTCTGTTTGCCTTTTTGACGGTGACCGTCACCGAATCGGTCAGCTTTTTCTTTCGGTTTTTCATCCGGGGGGTGGAGGGCGCCTTTGTCCTGTACGCCACCCGGATTCTTCCCATGGCGCTGTATACCGCTGTGGCCGCCCTGCCCATTTACTGGCTGGTGCGGCGCCTGCACGACGCCTTTGAAAAGCGGATGGAGCGGTAGGGCAATGGACAATTGCGGCCGCCGTTCTACTAATTTCTATGTTCTGATTTCCAGCGACTGCCGGGGGTGCTTACCATGAACGAAAAGCAGGAAAAAACCAGGTTTGCCATCCTGGGCGGGGTGGTGGGCTTTCTCTTTTTGGTGTTTGTCTACCAGCTGATGCTTATCCAGATTGCCGAGGGCGAGGCCTACGCCGACCAGGCCAACCGGGGCTATACCGCCACCCAAAGCATCCCCGCCGCCCGGGGGGAGATTGTGGACCGGTACGGCCGGCCCTTTACCACCAACCGCATCGGTTTTGACATCATCCTGGACCGCGCCTTTTTGCCCACCGCCAAGCAGAACCAGGTGATCGGGGACCTCATCGGACAGATGGAGGAGATGGGACAGGCCTGGATTGACAACCTGCCCATAACCGGGGACGAACCCTTTGCCTTTGCCGACGGCAAGGAGACCGAGGTGGCCCGGCTGAAAAGCCACCTGGGGGTGGCCGAGTACGCCTCGGCCCAGGAGTGCTTCTCCTGGCTGGCGGAGCGGTACGGCCTGGGCACCTACGACCCCCGGACCGGCCTGTGCACCCTGCTGGGCCGCAATAAAGAAGTGGTGGGCACCTGGGACGCCGTCACCGCCCGCAAGCTGATAGGGGTGCGGTACGAAATGGAGCAGCGGAGCTTTTCGCTGCGCAACACCTACACCTTTGCCCAGGACGTGGGGACAAGCTGTGCCACCATCATCGCGGAGCTGGGCTACCGGCTGCCCGGGGTCAGCGTGGTGCAAAGCACTGTCCGGGAGTTTGTGGAGGGGGATTTGGCCCCCCACATCATCGGGGTGACCGGACCCATTTACAGCGACGAAATGAAGGAGCTGCGGGAAGAGGGAAAGCTGTACACCGCCGAAAACCCCCGGGGATACCGGGGCAACGAGCTTATTGGAAAATTCGGCATCGAAAAGAAGTATGAGGACCAGCTGCGGGGCACCGAGGGGGTGCGCACCATCTCCCTGGATTCCAAGGGCAGCGTGGTGGGGGTGGAGGAGACCGTTCCCCCCACCCCCGGCAGCACCGTGGTGCTGACCCTGGACAAAAACCTGCAGCGGGCCGGCCAGGACGGGCTGGAAAACACCATTAAAGACCTGCAGACCAAAACCACCGTCAACGCCGGGATGCACGCCAACGCCGGGGCGGTGGTGGCGGTGGAGGTAAAGACCGGGGAGATTTTGGCCATGGCCACCTACCCCAGCTATGACAACGCCACCTATTACCAGGACTACGACGCCCTGAACCAGCAGAAGCCCGAGCCCCTTTTAAACCGCGCCACCATGGGCACCTACCGCCCCGGCTCCACCTACAAGCCCGCCATGGCGGTGGCGGGCCTCAGCGAAGGGGTTATCACCCCGGGGGAGACTATTTTTTGCGGCGGCGTCTATACCCGCTTCAGCGACTACCACCCCAGGTGCCTGTATGTCAACGGCAACATCAACGTGGTGGGGGCCCTGCAGGTGTCCTGCAACATCTTTTTCTACGAGACGGGCTACCGCCTGGGCATCCAGCGGCAGAACGAGTACAGCGCCCACTTCGGCCTGGGCAGCAAGACCGGTATCGAGCTGCCCGAGCTGCCCGGCCAGCTGTCCAGCCCCGCCACCCAGGCGGCGGCGGGCCTTACCTGGAGCGACGGCAACATCGTCCAGTCGGCCATCGGCCAGCTGGACCACCTGTTTACCCCGGTGCAGATGGCGGGCTATATTGCCACCCTGGCCAACAACGGCCAGCGGATGCAGCTGCACCTGACCAAAAGCATTAAAAGCTACTCCTTTGAGGAGACCCTGGAGGAGATCCAGCCCACCGTGGTGGACCGGGTGCCCGCGCCCCCGGAGGTCTGGCCCGTGGTCCGGGAAGGGATGACCAAGGCCACCCTCCCCGGCGGCACCTCTTACTGGTACTGGACAGGCTTCCCCCTGCCGGTGGCGTCCAAGACCGGCACCCCCGAGGCGTCCGGGGACAACCTGGATTCCTGCTACATCTGCTATATCCCCGCCGACGACCCCCAGATCGCCATTGCGGTGGTCATCGAAAAGGGCGGCCAGGGCTACACCGGCGCCCCCGTGGCCCGGGCCATTGCCGAGGAGTATTTCTTCGGCTCCAGCGATGTGGAGGACGTGGCCGAGGTGGGGACCCTGCTCCCCTGAGAGGTGAGAGGGCAGAGGGCAGAGGTGAGAACCGGGCGGACAGCCGGGGTCAAACAGCGGGGTTGTGCGAATTCTTAGCACCGTTTTTGATTGCCGATTTTCGAGCGTATTTCTTCTTATTCCAGCGTGCTTACCTTTTACAAACTGCGGCCTTCCCGAGAATGTTCCTTTTCGAGAAAAGGAACCGAAAAGCTTTTAAATGTCACTGCGTCAGGCAGTGGTCAAACCAAGTGCCTTGCTTCGGAGCGATGCTCCGAAGTCACCTTCGGGAGGGAGCTGAAGAAAAAGCGCGCTTTTCCCCCGCTCCCTCCCGAAGCTGTCCCGGTTACCCGGGCAAGGCACGGTGGGCAATGGACAATTGACAATGGAGAATTGACAATTGGGGAACGAGGGAAAGGAAGGTCTGCCTTTCGGGGATGGAGGTCTCCTGCCGAAAGCACAAAGTGATGTCTTCTTTTCCGAGTGGCCTCCCCCTGTATAAAGTAGGAGGGGAACCTCTTGCAGAAAGTATGGGTAACTCCTTCTTTTCCCATCGGCCTCTTTTGCGCAAGCTGGAAGGGGGGCCGCTTGCCGAAAGCACAAGTGGTTTCTTCTTTTCCCAGAGGCTTCTCTTGCATAAGCTGGA
>CALGIL010000221.1 GCA_937914895.1 uncultured Angelakisella sp. | reverse complement strand
AGCCCGCCATGGTCCCCAGCACCACTGCCAGTGCCAGCAGAAGGGCCGCCAGCCTTACATGTTTCTTCATTGATGGTACCTGTCCTTTCTTTTTTACCCATTGTTGGAACGTAATCAGAACCTGTTTTATCTGTCACACCCTGCCGGATGGACGCTGCTGTGTGCCTTCATCCGGTATGGGGAGTGCCGCCGTTTTAATGAGCCGCTGGGTCCCCTGATGAAAAACCGTGATACAGTCCGCCGGGATGGTTAAAAAGACCGTTTGGTCCGAACGAAAAAGACGCAGCCCCAGGCACTTTGCCAGCAGGACCTGCCCGTCGGCCAAAAGCTGGACAATGGTTTCCGACCCCGACGGCTGGCAGGAGTACACCTTGACCCGGACCGAATCGGCCGTGGGCTGGGTATCAATGACAATCTGCTCCGGCCGCACCCCCACCAGGCAGTCGAACAGGGGCTCCTCCCGGGTATCCGCGGTAAAGGCGGAGGCCCCAAACTGATGGATGCCCAGCACGGACTGCACCGTCATCAGGCCCATGGCCACCTGGGCCTTTGCCGGAATCAGGTTGATTTTGGGTGTGCCGATTTTGCGGGCCACTGTCAGACTGCAGGGGTTTTGGTACAGGTCGATGGGAGAATCCGCCTGGATGACCCGCCCCTGGTCCAGCACTGCGACCCGGGTAGAAAGGGTCAGCGCCTCCTCCTGATCCTGAGAAGCCAGCAAAATGGTCAGACCCATGTCCCGGTGGAGACGCTTCAAATCCCCGCGCAGCTCCACCCGCTGGTCCCGGCCCATGTTGGGGGGCAGCCCGTCAATCAAAATGGTGCGCGCGCCGCCCACCAGGGCCCTGGCCAGCGCCGCCCGCTGCGCCTCCAGCCGGGAAAGCTTGGCGGCCGGGCAGTCGGCCAGATGTTCAATCTGCAGGTTTTGCAGGGTTTCGGACACCCGTCTTTTGACCTCCTGCTTGTCGGTCTTCTTAAGCTGAAGGCCGAAGGCGATGTTGTTGTAAACGGTCATGTGGGGCCACAGTGCCCCGGATTCGAACACCATGCCGATTTTTCGGTCAGCACCGCTGACAAACACAGAATCGCAGGCGTCGTCAACCACCCTGCCGTCCATTTGCAGCCTGCCGCCATCCGCATGCTCCAGCCCGGCCAACAGACGCAGAACCGTTGTTTTACCGCTGCCGCCGGGACCGAAGAGGGTGACAAATTCTCCGTCCTCCACCGTAAGGGAAAAATCCTTCAGCACAGCCGTGCCGCCATAGGATTTTTGGACACCGGACAGAATCATGGTGCTCATAGGTTCCATCCCCGCTGATGGGCCCGCATCTGCGCAAACGCTCTTCTTCCTATTTTCAGCATTTTCATTGTAGCATACCCCTTTCTGCCGGAGAATCCAAAAATTGTATTATATTATCCGAAATAGTCCACTTAAAATTCGATTTTAATACAAAACCGGCAAACGGCTCCCTACTCCTCCGGGTGTGTAAATCCTGTGGGCGACCAGCCCGTATACTTTTTAAACACGTGATTAAAGTATTTATAATCGGGAATCCCCACCGCCTGGGCAATTTCGTAAATCTTCATCTGGGTGGTCTGCATATACTGTACCGCCTTTTGAATCCGGTAGCGGTTTAAAAAATCGTTGAAGGTATACCCGGTGTTTTCCCGAAACAGGCTGTGCAGATAAGACACGCTCAGCTCCATCTCGTCGCTGATGTCCTTGATGGAAATCTTTTCGCCATAATGCTCCCGAATAAACTGTACCATTTTGTTTACGCGCCTGCTGGCATAGCTTCCCTCCTGCTCCGGCAAAATTGGACGGGAGGCTTTTTCCTCCCCGCTTTGCAGGCGCCTTACCATACGCTGCTCCTCCAGGCGGCGGAAGACCTTCTGCAGGGCCTCTTTCAGCTCCTGCACATCCACCGGCTTCAGCAGATACTGGGTGACCCCCAGGGCAATGGCGCTTTGGGCGTAGGCAAATTCCTCGTAACCGGAGAGGATGATGGTTTGGTAGGCGCACACATCCCGGGTCGCCTCCAGCATTTGGATTCCGTCCATATAGGGCATACGGATGTCGGTAATGATAATATCCGGCTTCAGGTTACGCACCTCTTGCGCCCCTTCGCGCCCGTTGGCCGCCGTGCCACAGATGACACAGTGCATCGCACCCCAGTCAATGGAGAACTGGAGGTGCTTCAGGATCATCTCCTCATCCTCAACCAGAAGGACCTTATACACCCTGTCCACCTCCTTCCCGCGTTTCTTCTTCCTCCGGTAAAACATATGGCAGCGTCAGCGTGACGGTGGTCCCGCGGCTGTATACGCTTTGTATCTCGATGCCGTATTCCGGGCCGTACTGCAGCTGCAGCATCCGATGTACGTTCATCAGGCCGATGTGGTCGGTGCGGTCGTCGGCATTCTCAAGCGTGTACCGAAGCTGCGCCAGATCCCGGGGCGGAATGCCTTTGCCGTTGTCCCGCACCTGGAATACCAGCTCCCTCCCCCGCTGCCCGGCCGAAATTTCAATGAGCAGGTGGTCCGTCTTTTCCAGATTGTGCTTTACCGCGTTTTCTATAACGGGCTGAATGAGGAGCTTTGGGATCATACAGCCCCACAGCTCCTCGGCGATGTCCATCCGGTAGTCCAGCCGCGCCCCAAACCGCATTTTTTGCAGCGCCAGGTAGTGCTCCATATGCTTAAGGTCGGTGCCCAAAAGGACATTTGTACTGACATTTTGAATGGAATAGCGCAGCAGCCGGGACAGGCTGGACAGCATTTCTCCCGCCTGCTGGGGCTGCACCTCTATCATATACTGAAGGTTGGCAAGAATGTTAAACACAAAGTGGGGATTAAACTGTCCCTGCAGCTGGCGGATCTCCATACGGCTCCGGCGCTGGGAAAGCTCCCGGTTTTGCAGCAGCAGCTCGTGGACATGGCTGACCACCGTATTGATGGCCTGGTAAAACACCTGAAATTCCTCGCCGTCCTCTACGTCAATGCGAAAATCCAGGTCCATTTTTTCAATGCCCTGCAGCACCCGCTCCAGCTTTTGGGCCGAAACGCGCTCCCTGCGGGTTTCCCGCACAAGAAGAAACACAAGGGCGGACAGCAAAACGGCGCAAAGGACAAGGGCCGCCCCCGCCACCAGCAGAGCCGCACCGCGTATGCCGGCCAAAGGCCGGATGGTCTGCACCTGGCACAGGTCGGAAATGCTCCCCTGGCTGACGGCATAGTCCCGGGAGCTCCGGTATCCGTCCGCCACGGCCGACGGCTCTCCAGCGGCTGTGGTGGAAAAGATGGTGTTGCCTCCGCTGGTAAGCAGTACCTGGGACGGGCCGGATTCTCCTGCAAGCGCCGCAATGTGCCCGCTGCCAATCCCCCAAAAGAGGAATCCTTCCGGCTGGCCCTCCAGGGTGATCTGCACGGCCGTATAGGCAATGGTATCCCCCCGGTCAAACAGGGGTGCAAAGACCAGGTCCACCGTCACCTCCTGGCGGCCGAGTTTTTCCATGGACTGGCGCATGGCCCCGCTGAGCGCCGGGTTTTCATCCCCCCAGGCGGGCGAGGCCAGACAAGTGGTGCCGTCCGGCAGCACAAAGGCGTAAAAGGCCTGTTCATCATCGCCGCCATATTCCGCCATCGCTTGCCGGAGAGCGGCCGCTTCCTGCCCGCGCAAGGCCTTTTGTACCTGCGGCATAGACCCAATCCGCTGAATATCACGGAACTGCGTTACAATCTCACCGCGAATCTGTTCCCGAAGCCGCTGATTTTGGCGCTGGTTGCCGCGGGTCCCCAACATGTAAACCGCAAGGGGCGCCAAAGCCGCCACCAAAATCATCAGGCAGCAGACGGCCAGCACCGACCACCGTAAAATCGGCACCCTGCTGTTTGGGAACGTCCCGCGCTGCGTTTTTTTCACCGATCCCCGTCCCC
>CALGIL010000220.1 GCA_937914895.1 uncultured Angelakisella sp. | reverse complement strand
TTCCACGCCGACCAGGTGCCCCAGCACCTGGGACACCTGGTCGGCGTGGAAGGCCCCCAGCCAGCAGGTGCCAAGGCCCTGCTCGGCGGCCTCCAGCATCATAAAGGACAGGGCGATGGCGCAGTCTATGGAGGAACGCTCCTGGCCGCAGGCCATGGTGCTGGTCTGGGTGGCGCAGACCACCAGCACCGCCGGGGCCTCGCCCACCATGCCCTGGTCGCAGCAGGCCGCCACCAGCTTTTGGCGCAATCCTGCATCCCGCACCAGCACAAACTGCCAAATTTGGGCGTTGCGCGCCGAGGGGGCCAGACGCCCCGCCTCCAGCACCCTGCTCAGCTTCTCCGGCTCGATGGGTACCGGCTGATACTTCCGAATACTCCTGCGTGCCTCTATGGCTTCCATCACCGTCATCACTTCTCACCTGTCCTTTCCAGTTTTACCCTTTACCGCGGTGTATGGAGACAGTATACCACATTCATCCGCTTTCCCGCAAGAAGGGCGGCAAAAGGCGGCGGAGAAATCCGCCGCCCTTTTTCACCCTATTCCCCCGGTGCTTTTTCTTACGCAATCGCTTTTTGCCAGCCTGCTGTACGCACCCAGGGGGCCCTTACCGGACCACCAGCAGGGGCTGCAGCTGGCGGCCCTCCAAAGCGGCCCGCACCGCCGCCCCCAGCTGGGAAAAGTCCGCCATCATGGAGGTGGGCTTATGGACCGGATCGTCCTGGCCCAGGGGCACCAGGTAAATTCCCCGGGTATTCAGCACCGTGCCCAGGCTTTTGGCCGAGCCGGACAGGGCGTCGTTGGTGGCAAGGGCCAGCACCACCGGCTTTTGATTGCGCAGCTGGGCCTTGACGGACATGGTGACGCTGGAGTCGGTGATGCCGCTTGCGATTTTGCTGAGGGTGTTGCCGGTGCAGGGCGACACCACCAGCAGGTCCAGGTACCCCTTGGGCCCGATGGGTTCCACCTGGTCCACGGTGTGCAAAATTTCCCGGCCGCAAATCTCCTCCACCTGCCGGCGGAAGTCCTGGGCCCTGCCAAACCGCGTGTCGGTGGCATAGGTGATTTCGGACATGATGGGGTACAAGTCGTACCCCTCTTTTTTCAGTTCCTCCAGCGCCCCGATGGATTCGGCCAGGGTGCAGAAGGAGCCGCACAGGGCATAGCCCAATTTGAGCTGTTTCATACTGAGATTCCCCTTTCCCTTAAAATGGGCAAAATCGTATCCCGCAGGATGAGCCCCGCGGTTTTAGGGGCGACCTTGCCCGGAAGTCCCGGGGCCAGCACCGCCGTGATGCCCCGCTGGGCCGCGTACAGAAAGTCGGTGCCCCCCGGGCGGGAGGCAAGGTCGATGACCACCGCCCCGGGCCCCAGGGCGTCCAGCACCCGCCGGTCCACCACCGGGGCGGGCACGGTGTTAAAGACCACATCCCACTCCCCCGCCCCCTGGGCCAGCCGCCCGGTCTCCAGGGGCGTCCACCCCTGGTCGGCAATCCAGGTCAGCTGCCCCGGCCGGCGGGCGGTAACGGTGACCCTGGACCCCATGGCCGCCAGCAGACGGGCCAGCACCCTGCCGCAGCGGCCGCAGCCCACAACGCAGCTGCGGCTGCCCGACAGGGTGATCTCCATCTGCTCCATGGCCATGGCCACCGCCCCCTCGGCCGTGGGCAGGGCGTTGGCGGCGGCCAGGTCATCCCGCTCCATCAGGTCGATAAACCGCAGCTCCTTGGCGGCAAAGGCGGCCTTTACCGCCGGGGAAAAAGCGCCGCCCAGGACCAGGGCGGTTTTTCCGATGTCCCCCAAAAACTGGCCGATGTCCCGGTTCCGGTCCTGGGGCCAGTAAGGGGCGTTCAGCTCCAGCCCCTGCCCGCAGACGGGGGTGGGCAGCAGCAGGGCGGCGCAAAAAGGCAGGGCGTCCCGGAAGTCCTCCGCCCTGTGCACCCCCCGCGCCAGCCTGGGGCTGTCCAAAAACATACAGTGCACCTCGTACCCATCCCGGGACAGGGCGTTGGCCAGGTGGATATAGCGAGCATCCCCGCCAAGGACGCCAATGTTTGGATTATTCATGCCCTCATCTCCCGAATAAAAAAATCCCCCCATGGGATATTCTACAATATCCTATGAGGGGACGGTGCGCGGGGTGCGTGTTTTGGGGGGATTCCGCCCGTGGGGGCAGGCTGTGCGCAGGGGGCGGATTTTCTATTCCACCGTCACCGATTTGGCCAGGTTGCGGGGTTTATCCACATCGCAGCCCCGGGCCACGGCGGCCCCCGCCGCCAACAGCTGCAGGGCCGGGGCCAGCAGCAAGGGGGCAAACAGACTTTCCGCGGCGGGCAGGGTGACAAGGTGGTCCCAGGCGTCCGCTTCCACCGCCAGCCCCTCCAGGGTAATGACCAGCACCCGGGCGCCCCGGGCCTTAACCTCCCGGATGCCGCTGACCATTTTGGGCAGGATGTCCGCCTGGGTGGCCAGGGCAATGACGGGGGTGCCCTCGGTGATCAGGGCGATGGCGCCGTGCTTCAGCTCCCCGGCGGCCAGGGCCTCGCTGTGGATATAGGAGATTTCCTTCAGCTTCAGTGAGCCCTCCAGGGCCAGGGGGTAATCCAGGCCCCGGCCCAGGTAAAAAAGGTGCTCCGCGTCCCCCAGGCCCCCGGCCCAGCCGCGCAGCTCCTGCGCCAGCTCCAGCGCCCGGGGCAGCTGCCCCATGGCCCCCACAAGACCCGCCGTCCAGCGGCGGCACTGGGCCTCGTCCGTGCCTTTTTCCCGGGCGGCCAAAATGGCCAGCAGATACAAAAGCCCGATTTGGGCGGAGTAGGCCTTGGTGCTGGCCACCGCAATCTCCGGCCCGGCGTGGGTGTACAGGCAGTAGTCGGCCTCCCGGGCGATGGAGGAGCCCACCACGTTGACAATGGCCACCACCGGCACCCCCCGGGCCTTATACATCCGCAGGGCCGCCAGGCTGTCGGCGGTCTCGCCGGACTGGGAGAGGATGACCGCCGCCTCGTCCGGCCCCAGGACGGGGTCCCGGTACCGCTGCTCCGACGCCGCCTCGGCCTCGGCGGGCAGCCGGGCCAGGCGCTCCATCAGGGCCTTGCCCACCATGCCGGCGTACAGGGCGGTGCCGCAGGCGGTAAAATTCACCTTGCGCACATCCCGGAAGAAGCCCCGGGGCAGCTCCCCTTCAAGGGAGGGCAGGCCGTCCCGGATGCGGGCAAGCACGGTGTCCCGCAGGGCCGCCGGCTCCTCGTCGATCTCCTTGAGCATAAAATAGTCGTAGCCGTCTTTGCGGGCGGCCTCCACCGACCAGGCGGCCGTCAGCTCCTGCTTGCGGACGGGAAAGCCGCCCCGGTCAAAAAAGCTCAGCTCCCGGCCGGCCACCCGGACCATCTCCCCCTCCTCCAGCAGGTAGTAGCGATTGGTGTAATCCAGCAGGGCGGGCAGGTCGGAGGCCAGATACCCCCCGGTATCGTCCGCGGCGGCAATAAGGGGACTGCCCCTGCGCAGTCCGTAAATCTCCCCCGGCCGGTCCGCAAACAAAATGGCAAAGGCAAAGGAGCCTTCCAGTTCCTTCTGGGCCTTGCGCAGAGTGTTGAGGGGGTTGCCGTCGTAGAGGCTTTCGATCAGCCCGGCGGCAATCTCGGTGTCGGTCTGGGAGGCAAAGGTCATGCCCCGGGCAGCCAGGCGCTCCCGCAGGGCGGCGTAATTTTCGATGATGCCGTTGTGCACCAAAACGGTGCGCCCCACCCGGTGGGGATGGGCGTTGACGGCGGTGGGGCTGCCGTGGGTGGCCCAGCGGGTATGGCCGATGCCGCAGCCGCCGGGGTGGGGATGCTCCTCCGCCAGGGCCCGCAGGCGGTCCAGCCGCCCCTGTTCCTTGAGGACCTGGATCTCCCCGTCCTCCCACAGGGCCACGCCCGCCGAGTCGTACCCGCGGTACTCCAGGCAGGACAGGGCGTGCATCAGCCGCCCACAGGCGTCCTGGCCGCCCGAATATCCAACGATTCCACACATATATGAATCCTCCTGTTGTCTGTATAGGTTGTAAAGGTGCAGCAAAACAAGGGATGCCGGCACGGGCCGCATCCGCGTTTTTGATGGTCCTTTTCTTTTGTCCCAAAAATGGATGTTTGTTGCCCGGTTGCCCGGGTCTTTGCTCCATTCTGCGCTGTGGGACCCAGCGGGAGGGCATCCGCCGAATCTTCGATACTCCCTCCACCTCGTCGTCCGCGGAGAGGCGGCCCCAAGGGGCCTGCCAACCGTTCCACCGCGGCGCTGGCGCTTTTATTTGTGTTCCTGCTTTTCGGGGCCTTCTTCGCGCCCCTGCCGGCTCACCTCCTTCTGTTTGGCTGTTGGTGTGCGGCATTCCCCCTTTCATTGATGGGTCAGAATTTATTGTAGCATAAAAGGGCTATGGGTACAGCATCATTTGGGAAAATTTTTTTGTCTTTGGGACACGGTCCCAGTCCCTTCTTTATGCCTCCTGCGGGGATGCCCTTCGGGGGCGGTTTGGTGCCCTGCCGGGCAGGTCTGTTTTTAGTCAAGGTTATCTTTTTACTCTATGGGGTGTGGCCCCAAACCCTCTTTGCCCTCCGGCGGGGCCCCCTCCGGGGGTTCTCTGCTCCCTGCGGGCGGTCACTATGGGCATAGCATTTCTGTTGTCCGCCCCGGTCGTAACGTGGACCGGCTTTTGTTTGTTACTTTCCAGCAATGGAAAGGTACAAAAGATTGCCGGAGGGACCCTGCGGGGTGCTTTTCCCCATTGCCACGCTTTGTAACCGAGCCGACCTTTCTCC
>CALGIL010000219.1 GCA_937914895.1 uncultured Angelakisella sp. | reverse complement strand
AGGGGGAATGGCTGCCCTCCACCTACTTTGACGACGCGCTGTTTGTGGGGGATTCCATCACCGAGGGCATCAAGCTGTACGATGTCATGAGCAATGCTAAGGTGCTGGCCAGCACCGGCGTCAACCTAAGCACCATCTTCACCAAGGAGGCGGAGGAGGTGGGCGGCAGCAAGGTTTCCATCGTGGACGCGGCCAGGCTGGAAGACCCCGGCAAGATCTATGTCCTTATGGGGGTCAACAGCATGCTGTCCGGCAAGGAGGACTTCATCGCCGGATACGGCAGGCTGGTGGACGCCCTGCGGGAGCAGCACCCCGACGCGGTGATTTATGTCCAATCCATCCTGCCGGTGACGGCGGCCTATGAGGCCGGCGCCTCCGCCGTGACCACCAACACCAAAATCGACGAATACAACGCGGCCATCTTGGACATGTGCCAGGAGAAGGAGCTGTACTACCTGAATATTGCCGAGGCCTTTAAGGACGACACGGGGGCCCTGCCCAGCGAGGCCAGCCCCCGGGACGGCATCCATTTCGGCCGCAGCTGGTATATGAAGTGGTTCGACTATCTCCGGGCCCACGGCGCCCCGGAAATCAAATAAGCCCGAAGGAAGGAATTTGCTCATGAAACGGTTTTTGACACTCCTGCTCAGCCTGGCCCTTGCCTTATCCCTGACTGCCTGCGGCGGCCAGGATAAGGCCCCCAAGGATGTGGACATCAATCAGCTGGCCGCCGATATGCTGGAGGCCCTGGCCCCCATGGGCGAGACCATGGAGCTGTCCGACGCCACGGCCGCCAACTATTACGATATGGATGATTTTGTCAAGGAATACAAGGTCTATATCAGCACCATGTATATCGCCGAGGAGGTGGCGGTGTTCCGCCTGACCGACGCCGACAAAAAGAAGGACGGCGAAAAGATGGTAGAGGCGCGCATCAGCGACCTTAAGGCGGGCTTTGATAACTACCTCCCCGAGGAATTCCAGACGGTGAGCCAGAACTCCCTGGTCCTCAGTAGCGGCGACATCGTCTGCTATCTGGTGGGGTACCAGCCCGGCCTGGACGCGGCCAAAGCGGTGTTTGACAAAGCCATGGCATAGCCGGAATCTTTAAGGAACGGGAGGGTCGGCCATGCGGTTGGAAAGCCTTGTGGTCCTGGTGCTCATCCTTCTCATCAGCTACTTCAGCCTGCGGGGGGGCCGGCGGGGCGCCGCTCTGGCGGCCCTGCCCCTTGTCATCCTGCCCATTTTCAATTTGATGGGGGGATGGGTGGCGCCCCAGCTGGCAAGGATGGGCGGTACTCCGGTACATTGGCGGGTGCTGTTTGTGGTGGCGGGTATGCTGGTGCAGGGCGCCCTGCTGGGGGCTATCTCCCGGGCCATGGGCAGAAAAAGCACCCGGCGGACCTATTTGGGGATGTGCGGCGGCTTTTCGGTGGTGTTCGCCTTTTTGATTATTTTTGAAATTTTACCCTTTACCGGATGAAAAACCAGGAAGACGGCGTGCCAAACAGCGCGTCGTCTTCATTTTTTTCTCACAAAAGTGAAGCCGGGGCGCGTTCTGTCTCGTATCAATCAATGGGAAACAACGGAGAGAATGGTGGTGAGGGAAGCCAGCCATGACAAATGAAGAGTTCGGCCTGGTGGTGGAGCGCTATGAGCGGCTGGTCTACACCATCTGTTACCAGCTGGTGCGGGACCACCAGGAGGCGCAAAACCTGGCGCAGGAGACCTTTCTTTCCGCCTACACCCACCTGGAGAGATGCCGGGAGGACGAGATAAAGCCATGGCTGGCCCGCATTGCCGCCAACAAGGCCAAGGATTACCTCAAAAGCGCGTACCACCGCAAGGTGGCGCCCGACCAGGACACCCTGGAAAGCAGGGCCGGCGCCCCGGCCCCGGAAAGCGCTCCTGACGAAATTTATGTGGCCCGGGAGGGGGAGCGGGCCATAAGGGACAAAATTTATTCCCTCAAGGAACCTTACCTGCAGGTGTCGGTGCTGTATTTCATCCATGGGCGCAGTGTGGAGGAAATTGCCCTGGCCCTGGGACGGCCCAAAAAGACGGTGCAGACGCAGATCTACCGGGCCAGAAATACCTTGCGGCAGCAAATTGAGGAGGGCGGAGGACCATGAACGAACTGTTTGAAGAACAAAGGGGTCATTTGACGGACTACGCCCTGGGCGCCCTGGCGTCGGAGGATCTGGATGAGCTGGCCCGCCTGGAGATTGCGGAGCATCTGGCATTTTGCGACCACTGCCTGGAGCGCTACACCCATATCCTGGACCGGGAGCCGCTGCTGGAGACGCCGGACCTGTTTGTACCGTCGGTGCGGCGGGCCTTCCGCAGAAAAATGGCCAGACTGACGGCCAGCCGGTATTTTACGGTTAGCGTATCGGCCTGCATCGCCCTGGTGCTGTGGGTCACCGGCGTCTTCAGCCTGCCGGCGGCGCGCCGGCAGGAGGAAAAGGCCCGGCCCGACGCGGGCCTGCCGGCCGGGCCCCCCTTCAGCATCACCCAGGCGGCGGAGGCTACCTTTAATAACTGGGCAGGCGGCCTGTCCGACTTTTTTGGCAGCATCGATCTGAGAGGAGTATTTAGCGATGAGAAAAAGTAGATTTTTCAGTTTACTGTGTGCCGTCATACCGGGCGCGGGCCCCATGTATCTGGGCCTGATGAAGCGGGGAGCCTCCCAGATGCTGCTGTTTTGCGTGGACATTCTGCTGTCCATCGTCATTGCGCCCATGCTGGTATTTTTGCCGGTCATCTGGTTTTATTCCTTCTTCGAGACCCTTAACCTGCGCAACATGACGGTGGGGCAGATCCAGGACCTGGTGGACCAGGATGACTATGTCTTTTCGGACCTTTTGACCCAGGCGGGCCGCGGCAAGCTGAAACACCTGCTGGAGCGCGGCCATCTGATCATTGGATGGGTGCTGGTGGGCAGCGGCGTCTATGTGATTTACGAGCGCCTGAGCCGCCAGCTGTGGAACTTTATTTACAGCTTTGAAAACGAACACCTCTACTGGTTTGGCACCCTGATGGATTCGGTACCCACCGTCATTGTCTCCCTTCTGCTTATCTGGCTGGGCGTCCGGCTGATCCGGGGCAAAAAAATCCGGGTGCTGTCGGAGGAGGAGGACTTTATCCCCTACCACGGGGACGACGGACGGCAGGAGGAAGAAAGGGGAACGGACAACCATGAATGATCCAAAAGAAACGGCCATGCCGAATCAGGAAGAGCTGGGTGAGAATCCCGGCACCCAGGAGGACCCCGCCCAGGAGGAGTCCATCCTCCGCAACAACCCGTGGATGGAAAAGCTCCAGGACCGCAGGGCCAAGCGGGAGGGCCGCGGGGAAGACCCCCAGGCCCGGCAGGAGGCCCACAGAGAGGAAACCCAGGCTAAGCAGGAGGCCCGCCGGGAAGAAACCCAGGCCCGAATCCTT
>CALGIL010000218.1 GCA_937914895.1 uncultured Angelakisella sp. | reverse complement strand
ACCTAGATTTGTAAATCAACTCTAAGTACGTTCCTGGGCGATGAGAAGACTCTGTCCGTTCTCCATGGGCTTCAGGAGCTCTCCGGCCGCCATGCCGGCGTAATCGTCGCCGTTAAGCCGCGACCCCACCGCGAGAATGGCGACGCGGCGGCTTTGGACCAGCAGGGGCGCCAGCGCGCGCAGCGGTGCAGTCACAGCTCGATGGTCAGATCGTCATGCTTTAGCTGTGACAAATCTGCCTTTGATGTGCAGGAGAGGCTGTTTTTGGAACACGAATCCGCACACTGCCCGCAAAAGATGCAAAGGCCGGTGTCCAGGTACGCGTGCATGTCCCGTTCGGTCTTGGTCCCGTTGTTGACAATACGTATGGCGCCGGTGGGGCAGTCCCGCATGCACAGCTTGCAGTCGATGCAGGTGGCCGGGTCGTACCTAAGCAGCCCCCGCACGCGGTTGTCCAGGGACAGCTTGCCGCCCATATACTGGATGGTGGACGGCTTTCTGAACAGGCTTTTAAAGACCATCCGTGTCATATCCTCGCGTCGCTTCACAAAATCCACCCCCGAACCATTAAATTCAGCACCACCTGCAGCAGCGCCGGCGGCAGCAGATAGCGCCAGCAGAACGAAACGATCTGGTTGATGCGCAGCCGCGCCGTCACCGCCCGGACCAGACAGGTCAGGGACAGCAAAAGCCCGGTTTTGAGGAGATACAGCAGGAAATCCACCCACGGGGTGCCCATGGAAAAGGGCAGGAACAGCGCGGCAAACATGGACAGCAGCACCGTGACCTCGCAGTCCTTTGCCACGTGGAAAAACGCCAGGTAGCGGCCGCCGTACTCCACCAGGGGGCCGGAGACGATCTCCGTCTCCGCCTCCGGCGCGTCAAAGGGCGTGCGCTCCAGCTTGCACTGGACGGAAATAAGCATCGAAACCATGGCCGGCAGATTTAAAAGCACCAGCAGCGGGTGCCGGGAGAAAAAGGCCATGTTGCCCGACAGCGACCATGTTCCGCTTAGCAGTGTCGGGGCCAGCACCGAAAGAAACAGCGGCACCTCGTAGGAGAACATCTGCGTCAGCACGCGGGTGGCACCCACGGTGGCGTACAGGCTGCGCGAGTACCAGCCGGCCAAAAAGCTGGAAAGTGCCGGAAGCGCCAGCAGGTAGAGCACCACAACCATGTCCCCCTCAAAGGACACCACCGCCTGGCGCCCCCATACGGGAATGTACAAAAACGCCGTGGCCACCGCCGTCAGCGAAAACAGCGGGATTGCGCGGAACATGCGCTGGTTGGCCTCGGCCGGGATCAGCGTCTTTTTGCCAATCAGCTTAAAAAAGTCGGCTATGGGCTGGTACCACGGCGGACCCTGGCGGCTTTGCAGGCGCGCATAGAGCTTTCGGTCGATAAACTCCATGGTCGTCGCGTAGGCCAGCAGAAACAGAAGCCCCGGAAAGAGCAGGATTTGCAGCAGTTTTGTCATAGTACCACCTTCGAAATATCGATGCCGCGCCGGGCGTACCACTGGATGCCGTGCTGGCGCAGCGTGCCCCAGTCCATGACCTCCAGGGGCTTGCCGTCCCGGCCCCGCAGGGTGATGGCGCGGTCCGTGCAGGAGTAGCAGGGGTCGATGGCCGCAATGGTGATGGGCACATCCGAAAGATATCCGCCCTGTAGCATATGCTGCATGCCGTGCCAGTTGCATTCGGTTGGCGCGCGCACGCGGACGCGGTCCGGCGTGTCGCTTCCGTCAGAGCGCACAAAGTGTATGTTTTCACCCCGGGGCGCCTCAACACGGACAATGGCCTCGCCGGCGGGAATGCGCCGGGGCACACGCACCGTCAGCGGCCCCTCGGGCAGCCTTTTCAGCGCCTCGCGGATCAGGCGGATGGATTCCAGCATCTCCTTCATCCGCACCACGGTGCGGCCGTAGACGTCCGCGTGGTCGTCCGTGATGTCGTTTACCGCAATTTCGCGGTACGCCCCGTAGGGCTCGACGACGCGCACGTCCTCCGACACGCCCGCCGCCCGGGCCACCGGGCCCGTGGCGCCGTAGTGCAGGCAGTCCTCCCGGGACAGGGGCCCCACACCCACCAGCCGCGCCTTCAGCGTGGCCTCGGTGTCGGCCACGTGCATAAAGTTTTGGACCTCGGTTTCCAAAAAGTCCATGACGCGCAGAATTTCCTGCTCCAGCTCGGCGTCAATATCCCGCCGCACGCCGCCCAGGCAGTTGACGCCGTAGTTGATGCGGTTGCCGCCCAGCACCGCCATGACGTCCAGCACGCTCTCGCGATCGCGCCATGTGAGCATAAATAGCGTGTCAAAGCCGATTTCGTGGGCGGCGACGCCCAGCCACAGCAGATGACTGTGAAGCCGTTCCATTTCGGCCGCAATCAACCGGATGTACTGGGCGCGTATGGGCACTTCGACGCCGGCAAGCTGCTCGACGGCCATGCAGTACGCCGTGGTGTGCGCGAGGGAGCAGATACCGCACACCCGCTCAATGATGTAGAGGTCCTGCACATAGGTGCGGCTCTCGCACGCCTTTTCAAGTCCGCGGTGGTTATAGCCGATCTCGATCTCCGCGCCGCGCACGCGCTCGCCCTCCAGGGTAATGGCAAAGCTGCCCGGCTCATCCAGGGACGGGTGCTGCGGGCCGATAGGGACCGTCACCAGGTTGCTGGGCTCCTTCTCCTCCTCCTCGCTCAGGCGGTGCGCCGGGTCCTGGAGGTCTGCGGGCTGGCGGGCCATGGCTTCCTTCACCCCCGCGGGGTCCCACTCCTTGCGCAGGGGCCACTGGTCCCGGGGCCACTTGTCCGGCAGCGGATAGCGCCGCCCCTGGGGCAGTCCCTCGACAACGGCGCCAAACAGGTCCACCAGCTCCCGCTCGAACAGGAGGAACATGGGGTACAGGTCCGTCATGGACCGTATGCGCGGGTCGGACTTGGGCACGCGCGTGTGCAGGGCCGCAATGACGCGCTGGGGCCCGGAGATCAGGTAGACAAAGCCCAGGTCCTCCTTTTCGTCGGTGCCGATGACATTATGGCCCCGGGTCAGGCCCAGCCCGTCGTGCAAAAAGCGTATGACAGGTAAAAATTCCTCCTGGGTAAGCCAGTCCACCGTCACGCGCCCGGGCCGCTCCACACGCACCCGGTCCGACAGCTCCGGAAAGCGTTCTGTCAGCGCCCCTGCCAGTTCATTCTCCATATTCTGCGCCTCCATTCTCCCGCACTGCCGCCAGCGCCTCCTTTTTTACCTTCTGGGCCGCCAGCAGCCTGCCGCGCTCCTCTTTATCCTCCAGCTTTTCCAAAAGCTGCGTAATGGCCGCAATCAGCGCCTCGGGCCGCACCGCGCAGCCAGGGACATAGACGTCCACCGGGATGACCGCGTCGATGCCGCCCTCCACACAGTAGCAGTCTTTAAAAATGCCGCCGGAGCAGGCGCAGGCCCCCACGGCCACCACAAACTTCGGGTCCGGCATCTGCTCGTAAATCTGCACCAGGCGGTCCCGAATCTGCAGCGACACCGCGCCGGTGCACACCAGCACGTCCGCGTGGCGCGGGCTGCCCTGCTTGATGATGCCGGCGCGCTCCAAATCAAAGCGCGGCGTCATGGCATCCACCACCTCGATGTCGCAGCCGTTGCAGGCCCCGGCGTTAAAGTGGATAATCCAGGGGGATCTTCGGGTCCCCCACTCCACCGCTTTTTCAATCAGCTTCATCAGAAAACCCTCACTTGCGAAAGATCATGGTCAGGGTAAGCACCCCCGCCGCGACGTAAATCAGCGGCAGCAGCACCGCATCCCGCGGCGCGGTGGTCACCACCAGGGCCAGCACGTGCATCACCGAAAACACAAAGGCGTAGCGGAAAAATTGGGTGTAGTCGGGATTGACGTAGTTTTCAAAGTCCCTTTGCCCGCAGGCATAGGGGTCCAGCGCCTCGCGGGAGGTTTTGCCGTGGACGGCATACCTGCCCAGATACTTCATTGCCGCCGCAAGCAGCAGCAGGATACCCGTAAAAATCAGCGGCGTCGCGTATGCAATCAACATGGTTTCCTCACCCTTTCAGTCTGCTCAAATTGCGCACACTCATGCTTCCGTACTTGCGGAACAGGCCCACCGCCATGCCGGTGCCCACCACGGCCACCACCACCTCTATGACGATGATGGTCAAAATAAAAGTCTGGGACAGGGCCAACTGGCCGGACACCCTGCCCGCAAGCACCAAAAACAGCGTCACGCCCTTCATCGCCACCTCGATGCCGATGGTGATCTTCAGCATATGAAGCGTCCGTATCATGCACCAGCAGCCGGCCAGCACCATCAGCACGCCCACCGTCAGCAGCATATATCCTACGCTTAGCATCAGCGGTCCCTCCTTTCCTCGCGGAACAGCACCGTCACCGCCACGCCTCCGCAGAGAATGGCGGCGATCTGTCCCCACACCTCCGCCTGGCGGGAGCCCCACAGGACCTCCTGGGCGGACTGGGCGGAGTCGGCGGCAAATTCCAGCCCGCCGCCGCCCAGCAAAAATCCCAGCGCCAGCATCACCGCGCCGCCGCCGATTAAAAGGGCAGGCAGATAGCGGTTGCGCTCCCGGTCGCGGTACTCGCCCTGCAGGTCCAGCTTGGGCGAGTGGGAAAGGCTGACGCCGGAGATGAAGATGACCGTCACAAGGCCCGAGCAGACCGACAGCTCGAACACCGAGGCAAGCTGCGCCCCCAAGGCGTAAAACACCGTGGACAGCATCGCGCTGGCAAGGGCAAGGCCGATGGCCGAGCGCAGAATGCTTTTGCTGGCCACCGCGTAAATACCAAAGGTCAGCTCCAGTCCCGCAAAGATTAGTACCAGTGTCATACACTTTTCCCCCCTTACAATAGTCCCTGGGCGCCAAGGGCGGACAGGATAAACGGATAGGCACAGCCAATCAGGACCGTCAGCGCCGTCAGCAGCAGCTCCGCCGCCAGCACCGTGCCGGTGGCTTCGCGCACGTCGGTCAGCGAGTCGCGGATATGGCCGAAAAACGCCTTTTTTTGCAGCCGGAGCATATAGGCCGAGGTAAAGATGCTGGCCAGCAGCGCAAACGCGGCCAGCCCCTGCTTTCCGCTTTGCCAAAGGGCCAGCAGAATGAGCAGCTTGGACCAAAAGCCCAGGGTGGGCGGGATGCCCGCCAGGGACAAAAACGCAATGACCGAGGACAGCGCGGTCTTGGGCATGCGCTCCTCCAGGCCCCCCATCTCGTCCAGCTCCAGGGTGCCGGCCTGCTCGTGCAGGGCGGCGGCGTTGGCAAACAGCGTCGTTTTAAAGACCGCGTGGCTTAGGATATGGGCAAGGGCGCCAATAAGCCCCAGCGTCGTGCCGGTGGACAGGGCCAGCAGGATGTAGCCCATCTGGGACACGCTGGAATAGGCCACCACACGCTTAAAGTGCCCCTGGCGCGCGGCCAGCAGCGCGCCGGCCAGAATGCTGACCGCACCAAGGACCGCCAGCACCGTGCGCATGGACGAAAACCCTTCGAACAGGCGGCAGACGGTCATGAGCCCATAGACGCCGGCAATTTTGATGACAATGCCGGACAGCAGCACCGAAACCGATGTGTCCGCGCTTTGGTGGGCATCCGGCAGCCAGCTGTGAAAGGGCACCGCGCCGGTTTTGATGGAAAAGCCCGACAGCAGCAGCACCATGGCCACCCCCACCAGCCGATCCTCCAGGAGGCCGCCTGTGGCTGTAAGGCCCTGCAGGTCCTCATAGCGCAGGGATCCGGTGCGCATAAACAAAAACGCAAACCCCGTCAGCAAAAAGATGCTGGCCATCTCCGACATCACCAGATACTTAAAGGCGCCCTCCAGGTCCGCGCGGGAACGGAACATGGCGATCATCACAAAGCAGCAGATGCCGGTGACCTCCATGAACACATACAGCGAGAACAGGTCCGTAACCAGCAGCATGCCGTTCATGCCCAGCATCAGAATCATCAAAAGATTCGCGTACGACGAGCGGTTGGCGTCGATGGTCTGCCTGGCCACCAGCACCGACACCAGGCTTACCAGCCCAATCATCAGCAGCAAAAACACCTTCAGCGTACTCAGCTCAAAGTAAGCCGCCCCCGGCGCGCGCATATCCCAAAAAATCGAAAAGCGGTAGCTGCCCCCACCCGTACGCCAAAGCAGCGCAAAGGCCGCAAAGGCCGATCCCAGCTGCCAAACCGTGCCCGCGCCGGCAAACCACACAAAGTGCCGCCGGGCAAAGTCGCGGCCAAGCAGGTTGTAAATCAGCACCACGGCAATGGGCGCCAGAATAAATCCATGTGCGCAAACGCTTAACATGCGCATCCCTCCCCCCTCAGGCCAAATAAAAGATGAACCCCACCGCGACAAGGCCGCAGACCGCCAGCGCCAGATAGCGCGACAGGCTCCCGGTATTAAAGCGCGACAGCGTATCGCCAATGTTCCTTACCGCACCGGGAATGCCCGTGTCGCACAGCCACGAGACGCCGCTTTCCACCCATGCGCAGCCCCGGGAGAAGGCGTCCACCCCGCCCATCAGCCAGCGGTAGGGGTCCAGCGCCCCGCGCTCGGCGCAGGCGTAGTACTGCTTCATGCCCGGCGCGTAGTGCAGGTGGTCCGCCGCTTTCAGGGCGGAGCCCTCCTTGCGGCTGCCATAGACATGGTCCAGCACCGCCAGGGCCAGGACGCCGCAGGACAGGCCCACCAAAACCGGCGATTTGGGCATGGCGGCAAAGGATTCCTCAAAGCCATAGGCCCCGCCGATCCATTTGTCCAGGGGCAGCACGGGGAAGAACGCACACACAAGGCAGCCCGCCGCCAGCAGCACCGTGGGGAGCAGCGCCGCGGGCCCCGCCTCGCGGACATCCTTTTGGGGCGCGGCAAATTTACCAAAAAACGCCGAGCGGGTGAGCTTTAAAAATGACGCCGCCGTCATAAACGCGCCCACAAGGGCCGCGATATAAAAGGCCGGGTGAATCTCCAGGGCGGCGTCAAAGATGAGCTCCTTGGAGGTAAAGCCGTTGGTGCCGGGAAAACCGGCGATGGACAGCGCAAAGATAATGGTGCTGACGGTGGTCAGGGGCAGCTTTCTGCCCAGGCCCCCCAGGTTGTGCAGGTCGGTGGTGCCCGCCTGCCGCTCCAGGATACCCGCCGCCATAAACAGGCCGGATTTGTAAAGGACGTTGTTAAGCAGGTGGTACACACCGCCGGCCACGCCCACCGCCACCCCGGAGCCCAGCCCCAGGACGATGTAGCCCACCTGGGAGATGGCGTGCCAGGATAGGAGGCGCTTCATGTCCTTTTGGATGAGCGCCATGGAGACGCCGTACAGCAGCGTCACGGCGCCGACAGTCATCACGCAGATGCTGGCGGCCGACCCGTGGTGGAAGTCGTAAAGGCCGGTAACAATGCGGGAGGCAAGGCTGATGCCCGCGATCTTTTCCAGGGACCCGGGAAACGCCGCCAAAAACGGCGTGGGCGCGTCGGCCGCCGCGTCGGGTATCCACGAATGGAAGGGCACGCAGCCCGCCTTGCCCAGGGACCCGGCCAGGAGGCATGCGCAGCCCACCGCGCCCCAGCCGGAAATGGGCAGGTGGTGCATCTCGCTGAGGCGGGCGGTGCCCGCGGCATGAATGGTCAGGGCGATGCCCAGCATCAGCAGCAGGTCCGCCGTGCCGGCAACCGTCAGCGCCTTAATGGCCGTCTGGGGCTTTTCGGTGTTGCGCAGCAGCAGCATTCCAAACAGGGTGCACAAAAGTCCTTCCCAGAAAAACAGCGTCAGTGCCAGGTGGTCGGACAGCAGGGCGCCGTCCAGCATGGCAAGGCTGACCCACAGGCAGAACTGATAGGCCCCGCCCCAGCTTTTATCCCGGCAGAAGCCGGTGGTGTAAAGCGCCAGCAATATAAACATCCCTGCCGAAAGGAGCAGGTACAGCTGGGCGATGGCGTCGGCGCGAAACCACAGCCCAAAGCCGTAGGGCGCAAAGGAATAGCTGATGTCCGCGCCCGCCTGGCACAGCAGGTACGCCACGGCAAAATGCGCGGCGGAAAAGCCCAGCGCCAGCACAAGGCTCAGGGCGTAGTTCCGGCGGAAAAGCCACAAAAGGCAGCCGGCCCCAAGGGGCAGGATGAACAGCCACAGCATCATAGCGCGGCACCTCCAATCATGGTGGCCAGGGCCGACGGCCAGGCCATGACAAAGCCCAGCAGCAGGGAGAGGGACGCAAGGCCCACGGCCGCCCCCAGCATGGCGGGCGAGCCCTCCCGCACCTCCGGGAAGGTGCAGCTGCCCAAAAACACCATCCGGAACAGGCGGAGGAGATACAGCACCGTCATCACCGCGCCCAGGATGAACACCGCGGCCACCAGCGGCTGCCCGGCCTCCACCGCGCCGGAGATGACCAGATACTTGGCGAAGAAGCCGGAGAAAGGCGGGATGCCCATCACCGACAGGGCCGAGAGCATGAAGGCCGCCGCCGTCACCGGCATGACCTTTACAAGGCCGCCCATTTTGGTGATGTCCTTGGTGTGCACGGTGTGCTCCACAATGCCGCAGCAGAGGAACAGCCCCGCCTTGGCGACGCTGTGGGTCATGATGTAGAGCATCCCGCCCACAAAGGCCGTGCGGGAGCCGCAGGAAAGCCCCAGGAGCATAAACGCCAGCTGGCTGATGGTGGAATAGGCCACCACCCGCTTGAGGTCCGTCTCCACCATGGCGCAGCCGGCCGAAATAAGGGCCGAAACGGCGGCGATAACCGGCACGGCCACATGGAACACCGGGGCGACGACCGCGGTGACCACAAAGAGCCGGGCGTAAAAGTAGACGCCGATTTTGACCAGCACCGCCGCGTGGAGCAGGGAGGAAACCGGCGAGGGCGCGATGCCCGCGTCCGGCAGCCAGCTGTGCAGCGGAAAGGTGGCGGATTTGGACAGAATGCCCACCAGCACCAACGCCGTCGCCCAGGTGGGCAGCCCCACGCCCCGCAGGGCCTCCATATCAAAGGTGCCGGTGGCGCCGTAGATGCCAAGAAAGCCCAGCAGCATCATAAGGGCGCCCAGCACGGTGATGATGAAGGCCTTGTTGGCCCGCCGGTTGGATTCCGGGTCGCGGTAGAAGCCGATGAGACGCCAGCTGCACAGCGACGAAAACTCCCAGAACAGGTAAACCTCCATCAAGCTGGTGGAAAACACCAGGCCCATCATGGCACCCAGGAAGAACGTAACCATCATATAAAACTCGCCCAGATGGTCATAATGCTTCATATAGCCCATGGAATAGATGATGATGGCCGCCGTCACCGCGCAGGAGGTAAGGGCCATAAAGACCGACAGGGCGTCCGCCTTAAGGCCCAGGCTGAGCCCCAGGGGCAGCTCCATGCGCAGCGACGGGGCCTGGCCCCGCACCACGGCGGCGGTCAGCAGACCCGCACAGACAAGGGACACCAGCACAAGTGCAAGGGATGTGCCGTTTCGCAGTTTTGCGCTGCGCTTTCCCAGCAGCGGCAGCAGGAACGCGCCCAGCAGCGGCGTCCCAATGCAGATTAACAGAACCATAAATTTCCTCCATTAGCAGATGCGCGGCAGAATCTCGCCCCGGGGCATCAGCACGCGCCTGCGCGTACCCAGTTCCGTCTCCAGCAGCACTTGTCCCTTGCCCGCCACAGCTTTTCCTATGATTTCCGCGTGGCGCCCGTCCGGGTGCCCGCACAGCGCCTGCAGCAGCGCCCCCGCATGCTCCTCCGGCGCCGAGAGCAAAAACACGCCCTCGTTGGCCACAAACATGGGCTCGATGCCCAGCAGGCGGCAGGCCGCCGCCACCCCCGGCAACACCGGCAGGCGCGCTTCCTCCACCACAATATCGATTTCATCGCGGGCCCATTCGCACAGCGTGGCGCCAAGGCCGCCCCGGGTTGGGTCCCGCAGGGCGCGCACCGGCAGCCCTGTTTCCAGCGCCGCGCGCACCACGCCGCCCAGGGGCCTTGCGTCGCTGAGGATGGGCGGCGCAAAGTCCAGCTTTTCCCGAGCGGCCATAACCGCCATGCCGTGGCTGGCAATGGGGCCAGAGACAATAAGGGCATCCCCCGCCTCCACCCGCTGGGGCGGAAGCTCCCACCCGCCGTCCAGGGTGCCCACCCCGGCGGTGGTGATGTAGATACCGTCCCCGCGGCCTTTTTCCACCACCTTGGTGTCGCCGGTGACCACCCGCACCCCCGCCGCCCGCGCCGTGCGGGCAATGGACTGCGCCACCCGCCGGAGGACCTCGACGGGCAGTCCCGCCTCCAGAATCATGGAGACGCTGAGGTACCGGGGCACCGCCCCCGAGACGGCAAGGTCGTTGACCGTCCCCGAAACCGCAAGGCTGCCCACGTCCCCGCCGGGGAACTCCAGAGGGGTGACCACAAAGCCGTCGGTGGTAAAGGCAAGCTTTGCCGCGCCCTCCACCAGGGCCGAATCGCCCAGCTCCAAAAGCTCCGGGGAGCCGTAGGCCGGCAGAAATACCTCCTGCACAAGCTCACGGTAGGCCTCGCCCCCCGCGCCGTGGGAAAGGGAAATTTCGTTATCCATCAGTTTCCTCCATATCGGTATACCGCCGCGCAGGCGCCCTCCGCGGACACCATGCACGGCCCCGCCGGGCGGTCGGGGGTGCACCCGCGGCCAAACAGCGGACACTGGCGGGGCTCGGCCTCTCCGCGCAGCAAGTCGGCACAGCGGCAGCCCGCCGCGTCCTCCCCGGGCGGGAACTCCGGCAAATCGAAGCGCCTGCGCGCGTCAAACCCGGCAAACTCCCGGCGCAGCCCAAGGCCGCTGCCCGCAATCTCCCCCAGGCCCCGCCAGCGGGCGGTCACCGGTTCAAACACCGCTGTAAGCAGCGCTTTGGCGGCGGGGTTTCCCTCCGCCGACACCGCCGCGGGGTAGCAGTTGGCAAGCTCCACCTGGCCCCGCTGCCGCATCCGGGCAATCTGCAACAGCGCAAGGGCAATCTCCTCCGGCTCAAACCCGGCGACGACGGCAGGCATGCGGAGCTCCTCCGGCACAAAGCGGAAGTCCTCCGCTCCGGTGATGGCGGCCACATGGCCGGGGCACAGCAGCGCGTCCACACGCTGATTGTCCCGCAGCAGCGACCGCAGCGCCGCCGGCATGGTCTTGTGGGCGCACAGCACGCTGAGGTTGCCCACGCCGGCCTCCCGGGCGCGGAGGAGCAAGGCCGCGGTCATGGGGGCGGTGGTCTCAAAGCCCACCCCCAGCCAAACAATCTCCTTATCCGTCTCCGAAAGGGCCGCCTCCAGGGCATCCATGGGGGAGGTCGCAATGCGCACGTCCGCCCCCAGCTCCCGGGCCCGCAAAAGGCTGTCCCCCGCCGCCGGCACCCGGAGCATATCGCCGAAGCTGTACACCGCCACCCCGGGCATATGGGCAAGAAAAAGCGCCGCGGCAAGGTCGGTGCCGTCGGTGACGCAGACCGGGCAGCCCGGTCCCGAAATCAGCCGCATCCCCGGCGGCAAAAGCTGCCGCAGGCCAAAGCGGGCAATGGCGTTTGTATGGGTGCCGCAGACCTCCATGACGGTGGTGGGCGGAATGTCCATGCCCCGAAGGGCGTGGAGGAGCTTATTCATAGAGCTTTGTCTCCTCCACGGCGCGGAAGATTTCTTCGGCGGCTTTTTCGTCCAGCACAGAGATAGCAAAGCCGGCGTGGACCAGTACCTTGTCACCAATGACCGCCTGTGGCACCAGCATCAGCTCCGCCCGGCGGGACACGCCGCCGTAATCGATGACGCCGTATTTTCCGTCAATGGACGTAATCGTCCCCGGAACCGCAAGACACAACGCTTCCATCCCCCTTCATCCGCGCCGCCGCCACAGCCGCCTGGCCGTAGCTGATGCCGCCGTCCCCGGCGGGCACGCGCTCGTTGGCAAATACTTGATAACCTTTGGCCTCCAGGGCCGCAATGCACAGCTCCAGCAGGTGGGCATTTTGGAACACCCCGCCGGAGAGCACAACGGCTTCGCCCGGCAGCGCCGCCCGGACGGTAAGGTCCGACAGGGCGCGGTGGAAGCGGGCCGAGATGACGCCGGCGCTTTCGCCCCTTTGTACATCCCGGAAAACCTCCCCCACCAGGGGCCGCCAGTCCCACTGGCCGCCGGAAATCTCCAGGGCGTAGCGCCCCTGGGCGCTTTCGTCCATGGCCTGCTCCAGGGCAATGGCCGCCTCGCCCTCGTACCGCGCCACCGGGCACAGGCCCGCAAGGGCCGCCACGGCGTCAAAGAGCCGCCCCATGCCGGAGGAGCTTGGCGCCAGCGCCTGGCTTTCCGCAAGGGAGAGGAGCATGGCCGCCTCCGGCCGGTCCCGGAAGAAGGCCAGGGCCGCGTCGGCGCCGCATGCCTCCCACAGGGCGTACAGG
>CALGIL010000217.1 GCA_937914895.1 uncultured Angelakisella sp. | reverse complement strand
GGGAGAAGTACCGGCCCAGCATGAGGAAGTCGGCCCCCATGGCCAGGGCCAGGGCCATGTGGTAGTCGTGGACGATGCCGCCGTCGGAGCAGAGGGGGATATACACCCCCGTCTCTTTGTAGTATTCGTCCCGGGCCCTTGCCACCTCGATGACCGCGGTTGCCTGTCCCCTGCCGATGCCCTTCTGCTCCCGGGTGATGCAGATGGAACCGCCGCCGATGCCGATTTTGATAAAGTCAGCCCCCGCTTCGGCCAAAAAGCGGAAGCCCTCGGCATCCACCACGTTGCCCGCACCGATCTTCACCGTGTCGCCATATTCCCTGCGGACAAACTCCAGGGTCAGCTTCTGCCATTCGGAGTAGCCCTCGGAGGAATCGATGCACAAAACGTCGGCCCCCGCCTCCACCAGCAGGGGGATGCGGGTGGCATAGTCCCGGGTGTTGACCCCGGCGCCCACCATGTAGCGCTTGGAGCCGTCCAGCAGCTCCAGGGCGTTTTCCTTGTGGGAATCGTAATCCTTGCGGAACACAAAGTATTTAAGGCGTCCCTCCCCGTCCACCAGGGGCAGGCAGTTAAGCTTGTGGTCCCAGATGATGTCGTTGGCCTCTTTAAGGGTGGTGGTGTCCGAGGCGTAGATGAGGTCCTCAAACCGAGTCATAAATTCCTTGACCTTCAGGGAGGGGTCCATGCGGCTGACCCGGTAATCCCGGCTGGTGACCAGCCCCACCAGCCTGCCGTTGGGGGTGCCGTCCTGGGTGACGGCCACGGTGGAATGCCCGGTCTTCCGCTTCAGCTCCAAAATGTCGGCCAAGGTGCTTTCGGGGGTGACGTTGCTGTCGCTGGCCACAAAGCCCGCCTTGTACCCCTTGGCCCGGGCCACCATGGCGGCTTCGTCCTGGGGGGACTGGCTGCAGAAGACAAAGGAAAGTCCCCCCTCCCGGGCCAGAGCCACGGCCATCCGGTCGTCGGACACCGACTGCATAATGGCCGAGGTCAGGGGGATGTTGAGGGAAAGCGGGGGCTCCTCCCCCTTTTTAAATTTGACCAGCGGGGTGCGCAGGCTGACGCCGGTCGGGACACAGTCCTGGGCGGTGTACCCCGGAATCAGCAGATACTCGCCAAAGGTGTGAGAGGGTTCCTCGAAAAAATACGCCATAAGTTCCTCCTGATAAACGAATTTCCATTTTCTGCCGCGGCTGTCATCTGATTATTTTTCCGTCCATCTTACACTGGATGGGGACAAAAGTCAAGATGCCCCGCGGTCCCGCTCAAAGCCCAGATACCGGGTGCCCTGAAAGATCAGCTTTCCCCGATTCCCCGGGGCCGGCTGGCCGTACTCCTGGGGCGAAAGGGCCAGCCCGATGCGGCTGCCGCTGTCCACCTGAAGGGTGGCGCAGTAGTCGGCGGCACCGGAGGCGCCCCGATGATGGTGCCCCCCGCCGGTGTGCACGTGCACATTGGTCCGCTTGTCCGAGACGGCGGCCTCCACCGTCGGCACCGGGGAGGCATTGCTGCGCCGGTACTGGCGGACACT
>CALGIL010000216.1 GCA_937914895.1 uncultured Angelakisella sp. | reverse complement strand
TCCAATATGCTGGGGTATTCGGGCGGGTGCGGCACCGTCGGGCAGGCCCTGCAGCCCTACCCCTGCGCCTACGGGCTGCTTTCGGAGGAGAAGCGGGCCGGGCTGTCCCTGGACCAGTTTATCGCCTCCTTTGGCGGAATCGGACACATAACCCTTTTAAAGCTGCTGCCCGCATACACGCCGGCCGGCGCCCCCCGGGATGTTCAAACCTATATGGTGGAGCTGGAGGTGATTACCGGGGCCCCCCAGGACGCCCAAAAGGCCCGCGGCCAGGGTACCGCCTTTGTTTATTATTACGGCCTGGTCACGGTGGGTAAGGCCCCCGGCGGGGGCTGGGAGATCCGGGAGACGGACTATATCGCCGAGGATTTTCTCTGTGCGCCCACCCACGGCTGGTTCTACCTTTCGGACGCCGTGGTGCAGATTGTGTACGGCGACAACCTGAAGCTCATCGACCGCATCGACGGCATCCGGCAGACCGGCAGCCGCATCCGCGTCCAGGCGTCCGGCAGGGGCGGATGCTATGGGTTTGAGTTTGTCCGGCTTACAAACGGCTACGACATTCTGCTGCATGAATATGTGCTGGACGGGGGAGTCTGGAAGGAGGCGGACCTGCTGACGGACCAGTGGGGGGACATAAAGCTGACCGCGCAAAACAGCGCGCTGCAAAACAGCGCGCCGCCCCCCTGATTCCCTTGCCGCCCCCGCCCGCGGGACGCTGTTTTTACAGATGCCAGGCGTCGTCCTTGTCGGGGCTGCCGCCCTTTTTCCGGGTGAAAAAAAGATAGCACAAAAACACGGCCAGGCTGACCAGAAGCAGAATGCTCACCCAAAGGAGGATGAGGTCCCGGACAGGCGCCGGAATCCAGGCCGCGGCAATCGTCAGCTTTTTCATAAATCCAGTCCTTTTCTGATTTTGAGAGCCGCGTCCTTCGCGTCCTCCCGCTATTAGTATGCGGGACGGGGCGCGCAATCCGTCAGGCAATGATTGGGATTTTTCGACCCCCGGCCGGCGCTTTGTCCCCATTGCATTCGGCCCCGCGGCATGGTACAATTACGCTGCAAAGCACAAAAGGATTTTACTGCCGCCGCAGAATTTGACAACTGAGAGGGATTGCATGGACGGGCAGAAGGAAAGAGCTATTCGCAACATCACGGAGGATGTGGTGGACATTTATCTGGACGACTGCATTAAAAAGGCCGGCGTCTGCGGCTGCCCGCGCTGCCGGGCGGACATCCTTGCCCTGGCCCTTAACAGTCTGCCGCCCCACTACGCGGCCACCAACACCGGCCCCGTATATGTCCGCCTTGGCGCCATGTCCCCCCAGTCCCAGGCGGACATCCTCACCGCCATTATGAACGCCATCCATGTGGTGGAGGGAAAGCCCCATCACGAAAAGCAGGGATGACCCCGCCGGCAAAAGCCCCAAAAGCCACCTAGAGCTAGGTGGCTTTCTCCATGAACCTTGGGCCGGGCGGGTCCTGCCCGGACGTTTTTTTCAGACGGAAAGGGGGATGTCCCCGTCGTCCTGGCTGCTGAGGTAAAGGGAGGCGGCCAGGGACGCGATAAAGGTGGCGTTGGTGGGCCTTTGGCTGCAGGAGCAAAGGCTGCACAAAAGCTCCCGGTTGCCCCAGTCCCAGCAGACCCCGATGACGGTGCGGATGGCGCGCTCCACATTTTGGGGGGAGGCGTCGTGCCGCTGTGCAATTTTGGGGTAAAGGTCCTTGGTGACCCGGAAGGAGCGCATCTGTCCCAGATTGATCAGATCAAGGGAGGTCAGAATGTACCAATAGCCCTTGTAATTTGCCGTAATCCCCAGCCGCATCAGCAGCCGAACCGCGTCTGCCATACACTGCCCCTCCATACCTGCCTCAAACACACGTCCCGGGCCCGCCGGCGGGTACGGCGGAAATTGGACGGTCATGATTCAAAACGGATGCAAAGATGTGTCTGACGCCTTCCCTTGCGGCAATTTGGGCCGCACCGCAGATCCGTCCCCGGGTGCCTGCCGTTTATAAAAAATTAGCAAAAAATGGGATGCGTTTCTATTATATACGATGAACCTGTCAAGGTCACGGAGCAGATGCTTTTTACAAAAATTTTTGTGCAAAAGGTCGGATTATGGCGGACAAAATAGGGCAGAATGTCCTGCTTCCCGGGCCGCTTCCCCCGGCGGAGGGGAATATCCGCCGTCCGCCCCGGCAAAACTGAACAGGCGGGGGTCTTTTGACAGACGGACCTGGCGAAAAGCGGAAGCGGCGGCGCGCAAGCTTGACAATTCCCACAGGATGTCGATAGAATAAAGAGGAACGGATAAAAAGCGGGCATCCCGGTTTTTTGGCGCCCGCTTATCCATAGATCAGGGAAAAACGGAGGCTGACCGGTGGCAAAAGAACGCAGACAAAGCTATGACAACGAAAGCATTTCCTCCCTGAAGGGGGCGGACCGCGTCCGCCGGCGCCCGGGGGTCATTTTTGGCTCCGACGGCCTGGAGGGGTGCCAGCACTCCATGTTTGAAATCCTGTCCAACGCCATCGACGAGACCCGCATGGGCCATGGGGACAAAATTGTGGTCACCCGCTTTGCCGACCACTCCATCGAGGTGCTGGACTACGGCCGCGGCTGCCCGGTGGACTACAACCCCAAGGAGGAGCGGTATAACTGGGAGCTGGTCTTTTGCGAGCTGTACGCCGGCGGCAAGTACGACGGCGCCGCCGGGGAAAGCTACGAGTATTCCCTGGGGCTTAACGGCCTTGGTTCCTGCGCCACCCAGTATTCCTCCGCCTACATGGATGTGGAGGTGCTCCGGGACGGCTTTCGGTACAATCT
>CALGIL010000215.1 GCA_937914895.1 uncultured Angelakisella sp. | reverse complement strand
AGACGTGTGCTCTTCCGATCTGTGGTGCTCCGCCACGGTGGGCTGTTCCGGGCGATTTTCCAGCCAGTAAGTAACCGATGCGTTCAGTTCCCGGATGATGTCGGAGGTCTGATTGAATAAATAAAGATAGGCTTTTTGATGGGGATTCATAAGGGGCACCTCCTTGTTTGTCATTTGTAAAAAGAAAGGGCTTCTTAAGTTTGGATGCGAAGAGGAATTTTTATTGTTTGAAGTGATACCATAATGATAGCGTTTTGTGACTAGAAAGTCAAGCCAAATAAAGCTACTATTTTGATAGCACTTTGTTTGATTGGAGGGGAGCAGTTTGCCCACGGATAAAATACAGACCGGCTTAAGGCTCCGCCCCGAGGCGCTGAGAAAAATTACGTATATTGCAAAGCGCGAAAAACGGTCCATGAACGCACAGATTGAATATCTTATCGATGAGTGCATCCGGGAGTACGAAGCCGAATATGGTGCTGTCCCGGAGGAAAAATAAGATAAAACGCCGCAAGAGAGGCCTGCCGTTTGGCAGGCCTTTTGGTTTTTTCCTCATTTTGTCAAAATCCTCCCCTTCCACATATCACCCGCCGCCGCGGTAAAAATAATCCATGCAACCATATGCGAAAGGAGCACCCCTATGGCTCTTTCCCCTAAAAAATATGACAAGATGTCCAAATCCGCGGCGCCGCCCACCAAAAGCTACCGGAACATCCCCATGGCGTTTTTGTTCGGCGGCATCATCTGCACCATTGGGCAGGCCTTTACCAACCTGTACGGCACCCTTGGCTTTGATGAGGAATCCGCGCCCATTGCCGCGTCGGTCACCCTGATCTTTTTGTCGGTTCTGCTGACGGGGCTGCGCATCTACCCAAAGCTGGCCAAAATTGCCGGGGCCGGCACCCTGGTGCCCATCACCGGCTTTGCCAACGCCATGTCCTCCCCCGCCATCGAATTTAAAAGCGAGGGGCTGGTCATGGGCCTGGGCGCCAAGATGTTTGTCATTGTGGGGCCGGTCATTGTGTACGGCATGGCCGCCGGCATCCTGTACGGCATCATTATTTTTGCCTTCGGGCTGTACTAAAGGGAGGGATTTAGCTTGGCCAGACGCACCGGAAAGCACACCATCCTTCTGGATACCATGCCCGTGGTCCTCTCCTGGGCCGCCGTGGGCGGCAAGCTGGAGGGCGAGGGCCCCTTGGGCGGGCAGTTTGACGAGATAAACGAGGACAGCTATTACGGCGAAAAAACCTGGGAAAAGGCCGAAAGCGCCATGCAGAAGCAGGCCCTTACCCTGGCCCTGAAAAAGGCGGGCCTGAAGGGGGAGGACCTGCAGTTTATCTTTGCGGGCGACCTGCTTAACCAGTCCCTAAGCGCCACCTTTGCCCACCGGGACTGGGGCGTGCCCTTTGTCGGCCTGTACGGCGCCTGCTCCACCATGTCCGAAAGCCTGGCCCTGGCCGCCTTGTTTGTGGAGGCGGGCTATGCCCGGCTGTGCGCGGCGGCCACGTCCTCCCACTTCTGCACCGCCGAACGGCAGTTCCGCTTTCCCCTGGAGTACGGCGGCCAGCGCACCCCGGTACCCTACGGGAACCAGCGCACCCCCACCGCCCAGTGGACCGCCACCGCCAGCGGCGCGGCCGTCCTGGGCGCCCAGGGCCGGGGCCCCCGGGTAAAGGCGGTGACTTTGGGGGCCATTGTGGACATGGGCACCACCGACGCCAACAACATGGGGGCGGCCATGGCCCCCTCGGCGGCGGACACGCTGAAAAAGTTTTTGGAGGACACCGGCACCACCACGGCGGATTACGACATGATTGTCACCGGCGACCTGGGGCAGGTGGGCTCCGCCCTGCTGGGGGAGCTTTTGGCCAAGGACGGCATCTCCCTGGAAAGCCGCCACAACGACTGCGGCCTTTTGCTGTACGACCGGGAAAAGCAGACCCAGGTGGAATCCGGCGGCTCCGGGTGCGGATGCTCGGCGTCGGTGCTCTGCTCTTATCTATTGCCCGCCCTGCAAAACAAAGAGGTAAAGGACATCCTTTTTATGGCCACCGGCGCCTTAATGTCCACCACCTCCAGCCAGCAGGGGGAATCCATCCCCGGCGTCTGCCACCTGGTCCACCTGACCGGCGGGGCCTAAGGGCCGGAGAAAGGAGCAACCGTATGGACGTTTTTATGGAATACCTCAAGGCATTTTTAGTGGGCGGCGCCCTGTGCGCCGTAGGCCAGGTCTTCATCGATTACACCAAGCTGACCCCCGCCCGGATTTTGGTGGGATACGTGGTGGCCGGGGTGATTTTTGGGGGCCTTGGCGTCTACCAGCCCCTGGTGGACTGGGCGGGCGCGGGGGCGTCGGTGCCCCTGCTGGGCTTTGGCAACACCATTGCCAAGGGCACCCGGATGGCCATTGCGGAAAAGGGCATTCTGGGCATCTTTTCCGGGGGCCTGACCGCCTCGTCCACCGGCGTGGGCGCGGCCATGTTCTTCTCCTTTTTGGCGGGGCTTATCTTTAAGTCCCAGGACCGCAACAACTAAAGCCCCCTTAGAAAACGGGCGGCGGCCTAAGGCCGCTGCCCGTTTTAGTCCCATTCGCTGTAAAAAACAGACTGTTCGTAGTTTCGAATAGCCCGCATCCGGTCCGGGACCATGTCCGCCACGGGCAGCGCCTCCCGGTCAAACCACTCTACGCCGGCGCACTTGTCCGGCTCGCTGACCCGCGGCGCCCCCGTAAAGGCGCCGCAGACAAAGTAGTGGTTCAGGTATCCCTTTCCCCCTTGGGGGGCATATTTGTGGGTGACGGTCACCAGCCGCAGGTCCTCCCGCCGGACGGTGATGCCCAGCTCCTCCCCGGCCTCCCGGACAACCGCCATGGCCAGGGATTCCCCCTCCTCCAGGTGGCCGCTGACGGCCACGTCCCAAAGCCCGTCGGCGTAGCCGGTGTTTTGGCGGCGCTGAAGGAGAAGCTCCCTGCGGCCGTCCGCCTCCCGCTCTAAAATCAGCATGACAGCCACCAGGCTGCGGTAATGCTCCGCCACGATTAAACCATCCCTTTCCCGTCCGCCAAAAGGCCGGTGCAGCCATCCCCGTCCACGCCGGTGATGATCACCCGGACCACCTCCCCATGGCGCTCCTGGGGGACGGGCACCGTCACCGGGGTGTAGTTGGGGGTGTAGCCCAAAAGGCCGCCCTCCCCCCGCTCCTCCAGCAGCACCGGCTGGGCGGTGCCCACCATGGACAGCAGAAAATCCCCCCGCATCCGGTCGCCCAGGGCGATCATCCGGGCGCTGCGCTGCTTTTTCACCTGGGGCGGCACCTGGTCCGCCATGGCGTCCGCCCGGGTGCCCGGCCGCCGGGAGTAGGCGAAGACGTGGAGCTTGGCAAAGGCCATCTCCCGGACAAAGTCCAGGGACTGCCTGAATTCCTCTTCAGCCTCCCCGGGAAAGCCCACCATGACGTCGGTGGTCAGGGCGCAGCCCGGAAAATGCTCCCGCAGGGCCCGGACGGCCCGGCGGTAATGGTCGGCGGTATACCGGCGGCCCATCCGGCGCAGGGTGTCATCACAGCCGGACTGAAGGGACAGATGAAACTGGGGGCAGACCTTACCCAGGGCCGCCATGCGCCCGATGTCCTCCGGGGTCAGGACGTCCGGTTCCATACTGCCCAGGCGGATGCGGTCCAGGCCCGGCACGGCGGCGGCCATCTCCGCCGCGTCGGCAAGGCGCAGGCCCAGCTCCCGCCCATAGGCGGACAGGTTGATGCCGGACAGCACCACCTCTTTGTAGCCGGACGCCGCCAGGCCGCGCAGCTCCTCCTCCAGCAGGGCGGGGGCCTTGGAGCGCGCCGGCCCCCGGGCGGTGGGAATGATGCAGTAGGCACAGCGGTTGTCGCACCCGTCCTGGATCTTGACAAAGGCCCGGGTGCGGCGGCCAAAATCGGGGGCCTGCATGGCCTCAAAGGCCTCCCCCCGCCGGTGGGGGACAATGCGCACCACCCGGTGGCCCGAGGCCAGGTACTCCTCCAGGGCCTGAAGCAGGCCCTCCCGGTCCTTGGAGCCGGTGACCACATCGGCGTCCAGGGCGGCGGCCTCCTGGGGAAAGGCCTGGGGATAGCAGCCCGACAGGGCCAAAGCGGCGCCGGGCTGCTCCCGGCGGACCCGCCGCAGCAGCTGGCGGGTTTTGCGGTCCCCCTCGGCGGTGACGGTGCAGGAATTGACCACCACGGCGTCGGCGGGCGCGCCAAAGGGCACCACATCGTGTCCCGCGGCGGCAAACCACTGGGACAGGACCTGGGTTTCGTACTGGTTGACCTTACAGCCAAAGGTGTAAAAGGCGACGCGCATGGGTTTGGTTCCTTCCTTTGCGGGGGCATCAATTGGGTGAGGTTATTATAGCGGTTTTACCCCCGATGTGCAACAAGGAGGCGGTATAGGGCTAAGCCCCCTCATGGGCTTCCATTGCCTTACCGGGTGCTTTTTCTTGTTGATATGCTTTGTCATTGAACTGCCCTTTCCCCACTTTTATCCGGGCAAAAGTGGCAAAACCCGCCGGGGGAAACCCCCGGCCCCCC
>CALGIL010000214.1 GCA_937914895.1 uncultured Angelakisella sp. | reverse complement strand
CCGGGCAAAAGTGGAGGAAGGGTGGCTTGGTTATAAAGCATAGCAATAAAAAGAAGCACCCCATAGGGCCTCCCCGGCAATCTTTGGTACCTTTTCATTGCTGGAAAGTAACAAGCATAAACCGGCTTACGCCACGACCGGGGCGGACAACAGGAAAGCTACACTCATGAGACCCCGCCGGAGGCGATAAGGGGTTTGGCTCTTGGGTCAACATAGCGGTAGCGCCGCCCCCGCCGGAGGCGTAAGGGGGTTCTAAAGGGACCACCCTTTTGTAAATCGACAGTGTCGCCTCCCCCGGACACAAATTAAAAATATCCCCGCCCCCGGGGCGCATCCGACGAAAAATCACCCCCCAGTGTCGGAGTACCCCCAAAGGGATTCCCAAAGGCCCCGCCGCCCTTTACCATAAAATTGTACCCCCGGCCCCCGGGCTTGCCAACGCCCGCCCCGCCGTGCTATAATACCTTTCGCGCTGTCTTTGCGGCGCTTTTGACCCATCACATCAGAAAGGGGATGCCTATGACCGCCGCCCTTGCCATCCTGCGGGATAAAAAGCTGTTTAAGTCCCTTGCCGTCATTGCCATCCCCATCGCACTGCAAAACCTGATTACCTATATGACCAGTATGCTGGATACCGTCATGCTGGGCCAGCTGGGAGAGGTGGCCCTGTCCGGATCGGCCCTGGCCAACCAGTTTGGCAGCATCTTTATGGGGCTTACCTTTGGCATTGCCAGCGGCGCCAACGTCATGCTGTCCCAGTATTGGGGCAAGGGGGACGTAAAGTCCATGCACAGCGTCTTGGCCGTGATGTACCGGGTGACGGCGGTGCTGTCCCTGGGCTTTGTGGCGGCGGGGCGGCTGTTTCCCGCGCAGATTTTAAGCCTTTTTTCCAGCGACGCGGAGGTCATCGCCGCAGGCGCCCAGTACCTAAAGGCCGTCTGCTTTAACTATTTCTTCAACGGCATGGCCAATGTGATGCTTATGTCCCTGCGGTCGGTGGGAACGGTGCGGATCTCCATCGCCGTGTATACCACCTCCATGTTTACCAACGGCATTTTAAATTACGCGCTGATTTTTGGCAAGCTTGGCGCCCCCCGGCTGGAGATGCGGGGCGCGGCCATTGCCACCGTCATCGCCCGGATGGTGGAGTTTGCCATTGCCGCCGTGTTTGTCCTGCGGCACGAAAAAAAGATTCATATGACCCTCCACGACCTGCGCCACTACGACCACAGCTTTCTGCGGGATTTTGCCGTCACCGTCACCCCGGTGATGCTCAACGAGCTGCTGTGGGCCCTGGGGAGCTCCATGCTCATGGTGGTCATGGGCCGCATGGGCCGGGATTTTGTCTCGGCAAACTCCATTGCCAACGTCACCTCCTACTTTGTCCAGGTGTTTATCATCGGCATCGGCAACGCCGTGGCGGTGGTGGTGGGCAACATCATCGGCGCCGAGGAATACCAGCGCGCCCGGGATATGGCCAAGGGCATGGTGGTTTTGTCCGTGGGCCTGGGCGCTGTGGCCGGGCTGCTGTTTATGCTGGTGCGCCCGGTGGTGGTGGGCTTTTACAACATCCCCGACGCCACCAAGGCCCTGGCTATGGATTTGATGATTGTCTATTCGGTGATGGTGTTTTTTCAGTCCATCAACTTTGTGTCCCTCATGGGCATCCTTCGGGGCGGCGGCGACACCCGGTTTGTCCTGCTGTGCGACGTAGTGTTTTTGTGGGGGCTGTCCATCCCCCTGGGCTTTGTGGCGGGCCTGGTGCTGAAGTGGCCGCCCCCCCTGGTGTATCTGGTGCTGAAAACCGACGAGATTGTCAAGGTGATTGCCGCCGTCGTCCGCATTTGGCGGGGCAAGTGGGTGCGCAACGTGACCAGGCAGGAGGAAGGGTAAGCACACAGAATAAAGGCGGACCGGAAGGCTTTCCGGTCCGCCTTTTGGCAGGGGCGCGGGGGTCTACTGTTCCAGCACCTGCATCCACCGCAGCAGGTTGTCCATGGTCAGTGCCAGGTCGGCGGGGCTGCGGCCCCTTGCCTTTGCAAAATCTACCGCCACCCGGTTGATGCTGAAGATGGCGGACACCCCCTGGTCGTAGGCGGCTTCGATGTCGTCGCCGATGTCGCCCACCACCGCCACCACCGGCACCCCCAGGGGCTTTGCCCGGCGGGCCACCCCCATGACCACCTTGCCCCGAAGGCTTTGGGAATCGATTTTGCCCTCGCCGGTAAAGATGCAGTGGGCGCCCCGTGCGGCTTCCTCAAAGCCCACGGTGTCCAGCACCGCGTCAATGCCCATTTGCAGCCGGGCGCCAAAAAAAGCGGCCATGCCCGCCCCCATGCCGCCGGCGGCCCCCGCGCCGGCCAACAGGGCGACGTCCTTGCCCAGCACCCGGCGGATGACGTCGGCGCCCGCCCGCAGCTGTTGGTCCAGCAGGTCCGCCAGGGCGGGTGCCGCCCCCTTTTGGGGGCCGAAGACGTAGGCCGCGCCGGCGGGGCCGTACAGGGGGTTGTCAATGTCGCACATGGTGATGATCTCCATGTCCCCCAGGGCGGGCTCCAGCCCGGACAGGTCGATGTCCGCCACCCGGTCCAGGGTGCCCCCGGTGGGCACAAAGGCGCGGCCGTCCCGGTCCAAAAACCGCGCCCCGGCCCCAGCGGCGGCCCCCATGCCCAGGTCGTTGGTGGCGCTGCCCCCCAGCCCCACAATCAGCTTTTTGCAGCCCCGGCGGGCGGCGTCGGCCATCAGCTGGCCCACCCCGTAGGTGGTGGCGTCCTGGGGCCGCTTGTCGGCCCCCACCAGGGGCAGCCCCGCGGCGGCGGCCATTTCCACAATGGCGGTGGCGCCGCCGTCCGTCACCCCGTAAAAGGCGTCCACCGCCCCGCCGTAGGGGCCCCGGACGGAAAGGGGGATTTTTTCGCCCCCCATGGCGGCCAAAAAGCAGTCCACGCTGCCCTCGCCGCCGTCGGCCACCGGGATGGACCGGATGTCCGCCCCGGGGTAATGCCGGCGGATCTGCTCCGCCATAATACCGCAGATTTGGGCCGAGGACATGGTGCCCTTAAAGGAATCGGGGATCAGCAAAAATTTTCGCATCCAAAACACCTCCGCATTGGGCCGCCGCAAAGGGGGCCGGCGGGCCGTGGGGGAACCGCATCCATTGTACTATAAAACGCCCGCCCGGGCAATGGAAAGGCCCGCCCCATGCCCCACGGCCCTTTGCCGCCAACGGAAAAAGGCAAGCGGCCGAGCTTTGCCGCCTGCCTTTTCAAAAGAAGCCTCCGCTGTCCGGGGCCCCCGTGCCGGCCTATTCCCCCGTCACCGAGACGGAGAGAATGCCTTCCTTTTCCTCCAGCAGCGCAAGGGCCTGGGAAAACTCCGGGTTTTTGGGGGTGCGCACCGTCAGGCGATAGGTGACGGTGTCGTTGTCGTTGCGGGTGACGGTGCTGTCCGCAATCTGCATCCCGGGGCCAAACTGGCCGGCAAGCCAGTCCTGAAAGCTTTCCAGATTCCTTGCCACAATGACCAGCTTGCTGGTAAAATAGGCGTCGCTTCCCACGGTAAAGCGATGGGTCAGCAGCTGCAGCACCATAAGCAGCAGCGTTGTAAAGACGCCGATTAAGTACATCCCGGAACCGATGGCCATGCCGATGGCGGCGGTGGCCCAAAGGCCCGCGGCGGTGGTAAGGCCCCGGATGGAGTTGCCGTTTTTAAAGATGACGCCGGCGCCCAAAAAGCCCAGGCCGCTGACCACCTGCGCCGCAATACGGGCAGGGTCCGCGCCGCGGTCGCCCGCAAAGGCCGTGCCCATTGCGTCCACGGCAAGGTCCGCAAAGGAGTATTTGCTTAAAATCATAAAGACGGCGGCGGAACACGCCACCACGCAGTGGGTGCGGATGCCCGCCTCCTTAAACCGCTTGGACCGCTCGACACCCACCACGGCGCCGCACAGGCAGGCCACCACAATCCTGAGGAAAAACTCAAAGGTCATGCCCAGGGGGATGGCGCCGCTCATTCTTGTCAATAGTTCGCTCATGGATAAGCTCCTCCGATTTCTGCTGTAAAACATCTGTCAAATGCGCCCAAAAGGCCCGGAAGCAACAGAAAGCCGCCACCGGTAAAAGTGCCCGCGGCCATGGCGCGGCCGGGGCCATCTTTCTTTTAACTCTTTAAACCTATTCTTCTAAATATAATTGACATTGGGCTCTTGTCAAATTACAATAATTATGGATGCTATAAAACTTTTTGATAGGGGAACGCCATGGATGCTAAATTGACCACACTGCTGACCCTTGCCGAGGTCGGGACCCATACGAAAGCGGCACAGCGGCTCTCCCTGACCCAGCCCGCCGTCAGCCAGCATATTTCCCGCCTGGAAGCGGAGCTGGGCGTCAAGCTTTTTAACCGGGTGCAGGGGCGCTATGCCCTGACGGAGGAAGGGAAGATCGTCGTGCAGTATGCCCGCCGCGTCCAGGCCCTGGAAGGGGCGCTGCGGCAAAAGCTGAGCGACCGCAAAAGCAACCAGCGGCGGTTTACCATCGGGGTTACCCACACCACCGAAAGCAATATTTTGGTGGATGTGATTGCCCAATACTGCAATCTGCACGACGGAATAAAAATAAATATTATTTCGGATGATATTAATATTCTTTATGCAAAGCTGAAGTCCTTTGTCATCGATCTGGCCTTTGTGGAGGGGCGGATTGCGGACCCCAGCCTGTCCGCCGTGCTGCTGGACACCGACAGCCTGATTCTGGCCGTATCGCCCCAGCACCCCTTTGCAAAGCGGGGCAGCATCAGCATCCTGGAGCTGCAGCGGGAAAAGCTCATTATGCGCCTGCCCGATTCGGGCACGCGGAAGCTGTTTGAATCGCACCTGATGAGCAGAAACCTTGGCATTGAGGATTTTAACATCATTCTGGAAATTGACAACATCGCCACCATCAAGGATTTGGTCCGAAAGGATTTTGGCGTGTCCATCCTGGCCAAAAGCGCCTGCCAGAACGAGCTGAGCAAGGGCAAGCTGGTGGCGCTGCCCATTGAGGACCTGAGCATGATCCGGGAGATCAACATTGTATACCACAAGGATTTTACGCAGAAGACATTTTTAAACGACATTGTCCGGCTTTATTACGAAAAGGCCCACCAGCTGTTTCGCACCCGGGACCTTGATTGAGGGGTATCCCCCTCTTATACACCCCTTACCCTTCGGGGGGTGTGATGCCCTACGGGGCGGGGCTTTGATTTTAGCCAAAGTTATCTTTTTTACTTTATGGGGTGTTGCCCCAAACCCTCTTTGCC
>CALGIL010000213.1 GCA_937914895.1 uncultured Angelakisella sp. | reverse complement strand
AGCCTGTGGGCCAGGCGGACGGCGCCCAGGCCCCCCGCCAGCACGGTGGTCAGCCCTTGATCCCGCAGCCCGGTCAGCTGCCGGGCCAGCGGCTCCTCCTGCCCGGGAAAGGTCAGCAGGGGCAGCTCCGCCACTCCCCTGCCATTCAGACGGTCCAGCAGAGTGGGGTCCGCCCCAAATTCCTCCACGGGAAGAATGACAAACTGGGACAGGTCCAATAGGTCGCCGGACAGCTGGCGGGCGCTTTGCAGCCGCACCCGCACCTGGGGGATCTTAATGTTGCGCAGCTTGGGGTGGGCGTCATAGTCCCGGCGGATGGCAAAGGGATGGGGGCGCACCTCCTCCCGCAGGGCCAGCAGCCGGTCCAGGGCGTCCTTTCGCAGGCCGTTAAGCACCGACACCGGCACCATGAGGCCCGGGGCGATGCGGCAGGTCAGCCCCGCCAGCAGAAAGGGGGTGCCGCCGGTCTTTTCCAGGCCCCGGCGGGCCAAAGCTTCGTCGGTGGGGCGATTTAAAGCTGCCTGGGGGATCTCCCCCTGGACGGACACCGTGTGTACCCCGTCGGTGACGGTCAGCATGGCAGGACGATTTGTGTCCAACGTAAGAGTCATGTCCACGGGCACCCGCTGGGCCTCGTGGCGGTACAGGGCCTCCAAAGGCCCCAGCACCCCCGCGGCGGCGGTGACGTCCTCCTTGGTGCGGGTGCCAAACATGGACAGGTCCCGGGTGCCGGTAAAGTACCCCTCGGTAAAGCCCCCCCGGGAAAAGACCGCCCGCAGGCTGTCCATGTCGGGGGCCTCCCCCGCCAGGGCCTGGCGGCAGGCCCGCACCGCGGCGGCCACGTACTCGGGCCGCTTAAGCCGTCCCTCGATTTTGACGGCGGTAACGCCGCAGTCCGCCAGCTCCCCCATCCGCTCCACCAGGGAGAGGTCCTTTAAGGACAGCGCATAACCGCGCCCCCCGGCGGAAAAATCCAGGCGGCAGGGCTGGGCGCACAGCCCCCGGTTGCCGCTGCGTCCCCCCAGCATGGAGGAGAGATAGCATTGGCCCGAGACGCTCATGCACAGCGCCCCGTGGACAAAAACCTCCAACTCCATGGCGGTGGCGTCCTTGATGGCGCGGATCTCCCCCCCGGTCAGCTCCCGGGCCAGCACCACCCGGGTAAAGCCCAGCTCCTCCAGGGCCAGCACCCCCTGGACATTGTGGACCGAGGTTTGGGTGGAGGCATGCAGGGGCAGATCGGGGCAGCATTCCCGCAGCAGCCGGGCCACCCCCAGGTCCTGGACGATGACCGCGTCGCACCCGCTGGCGGCAATGCCCTCCATCTCCCGGAGGAGATCGCCGGTCTCCCGGTCGGTGACCAGGGTGTTCAGGGTGACATAGACCCGCACCCCCCGGCCATGACAATAGGAGACAGCCTCCCGCAGGCTGTCCCCGGCAAAATTATCGGCGCCCCGGCGGGCGTTAAAACCGCCGGCGCCCAGATAAACAGCATCGGCGCCTGCGCGGACCGCGGCCAGCAGCTGCGGATGTCCCCCCGCCGGCGCCATAATTTCCAGCTGTCTCATAAAACTCCTTTGCTGCGCGGGTGCCTCAGCGCCGGGCCGCTTCCAGGTCCCGGTTCAGGCGCTGGATCTCCCGGCGGGCATCCTCCAGCTCCATGCGCACCCGGGCGGCGTCCTCTAAATATTGGGTCAGCTGCTCCCGCATACGGTCGGTGGC
>CALGIL010000212.1 GCA_937914895.1 uncultured Angelakisella sp. | reverse complement strand
GGGGCCCCGCCGGAGGCATAGAAGGATTCGGGACCACGCCCCGTAGAGTAAAAAGATAACTTTGACTAAAAGCAAGCCCCGCCCACAAGGTGCAAAAAGCCCCCGGCAGGAAACCCCGCCGGAGGCGTAAGCGGAAAGGAGAATAGGGCGGTCAGCCCCCCAGCATAGCCTCCCCCAGACAGTAGGTCTGCCGGACGGTGTAGTCGTCCTCCAGCACCACTAGGTCTGCGTCCCAGCCCGGCCGGATGTAGCCCTTTCGGTCCGCAAGGCCCAGCATCTCCACGGGGTTGCAGGTGGCGGCGTTGATGGCGGTCACCTCCGGCACACCGGCCTTGTCGATGAGGTTCCCCAGCAGGCGGTTCATCCGGGCGGCGCTGCCGGCAATGCTGCCATTGGGCAAACGCCCCACCCCGTCCTCGCCCAAAAAGACATGGCGGTCCTGGGCGTGGTACTCCCCCGGGGGCAGCCCCTTGATCTGCACCGAATCGGTGACCAGAATCAGGCGGTCCTTGCCCTTGAGGCGGGCCAGCAGGTTTGCCGCGCGGAAATCCACATGGACCCCGTCCCCGATGAGCTCGGCGTACATATCCTTAAAGTACATGGCCGCTCCCAGGGTGCCGGGCTCCCGGTGGTGGAGGCCCCGCATGGCGTTGTAGGTGTGGGCAAAGGAGACGGCCCCCGCTGCCCGGGCTGCGGCGCACTGGTCAAAGGTGGCCCCCGTGTGGCCCAGGGACACCCGAATGCCCTGGCCGACGCAGAACCGGGTGGCCGCCAGCTCCTCGTCCATCTCCGGGGCGATGCAGCAGTACACAAGGCGCCCTCGACAGGCGTTTTGGTACTGGGTGATCTTTTCCGGCGTGGGCTTTACGATGCAGGCCTCGTCCTGGGCGCCCCGAAATTCGACGCTGATAAGCGGCCCCTCGGAGTAGACCCCCAGAATTTCGGCGCCCCTGGGGTGCTGCTCGATGGCGTCGGCAATGGCCGCCATCCCCCGAAGCATGGTGTCCTCCGGGGCGGAGGAGGTGGTGGCCAGCAGACT
>CALGIL010000211.1 GCA_937914895.1 uncultured Angelakisella sp. | reverse complement strand
CCTGCAGCACGGTTAGCGAATCCAGGACAATGTGCAGGTAGCTTTGGCCCGCCTCGTCGTAGGCCTCCAGGGTCCCCACCACCTGGCACCAGTCGTTTTCGCTGGGGTAGGTGCTGTCCGCCCCCTCCGGCCAGACTACCTCAAAGCCCGCCTGGCCGTCCGCGCCGCAGCACCCGGGGGACTGGCGGTAGACCATGTAATAGGTCATGTCCGTGTCGTCCCAGTGGTACTGGGTAAACATCCCTTCGTACCGGATGGTTTTGCCCAGGTAGTCGTCCTGGTTCAGGTAAATGTCGTTGAGCTGGGCGATAAACATCTTCTCCTTGATTTCGACGACGCCGTCCGCCTGGGACGAAGCGGGCTGTGCCCCGTCATCGGGGGCGGACTGCGCCGGGGCGGCATCCTGTGCGGCGCCCGGGGACGTGCCGTCGGCCAGGGGATACCGCTGACAGCCGGACAGAATAAGCAGAAGACACAAAGCCGGTAAAAACGCTGTTTTCCTCATTTTTGAAGCCTCCCTTTGACCGTACCGGCCAGCCAGAACAGCAAAAACGCCGCAATGTTGATAAGGACGACGCTTGCCCCGGTGGGCGTGGCGTTTAAGTAGGACAGCACCACCCCCAGGAAGAAGCAGACTACCGACACCCCGGCGGAGCAGACGGTTACCGCCCTAAAGGTTTTGCACAGGCGCATGGAGGTGAGGGCGGGGAAGATGATAAGGCTGGAAATTAAAAGCGCGCCCATCATCCGCATGCCCAGCACAATGGTAATGGCCGTCAAAAAGGCGATAAGCATATTGTAAAAGCCCGTTTTTACGCCCGTGGCCCGGGCAAAGTTTTCGTCAAAGGTGACGGCAAAAATCTTGTTGTAAAACAGCACAAACATCACCAGCACCACGGCGGCCAGGAGGACCGAGAGGGTCACGTCGTCCCGGCTCATGGCCAGAATGCTGCCAAACAGGTAATTGCAGACGTCGGTGTTCATGCCGGTGGTCAGGGAGATGATGACCACGCCCACGGCCAGGCTGCTTGTGGAAATGAGGGCGATGGCCGCGTCGCCCTTGATTTTACTGTTTTCGCTGATGCGCAGGAGCAGAAACGCCGCCAGCACCACAATGGGGATGGATACCGCAAGGGGCGCGGCGTTCATGGCCGTGGCAATGGCCAGGGTCCCAAAGCCGACGTGGGACAGCCCGTCGCCGATCATGGAATAGCGCTTCAGGACAAGGCTGACGCCCAGCAGGGAGGCGCAGAGGGAAACCAGCAGCCCCACCACCACGGCGCGGACCAGAAAGGTGTAGGAGAACATTTCCATCAACAGGTCCATCATTGCCCTTCACCCCCCGTCAGGCGGCCGCCGTCCACAAAAGCCCTGCCCACGGGGGAGCTTAAGTAGTCGGCGGTGGTGCCAAAAAATGCCTGGCTGCTCTCCCGCAGTCCCTGGGGACCTGCTGGGGGTCCCGGGGGCCTTAGGTGCAGGATGTGGCTTGCGTACTGGACTGCACTGCGGATGTCGTGGGACACCATGACGACGGTGATGCCCGTCTCCCGGTTTACCGTCTCAATAAGGCGGTAGAGCTCCTGGGTGACCACGGGGTCCAGCCCCGCCACGGGTTCGTCCAGCAGCAAAAGCGTTTGGGTGGCGCACAGGGCGCGGGCCAGCAGCACCCGCTGCTGCTGGCCCCCCGAAAGCTCGCGGTAGCACCGGCCCCGCAGCGGGCTTATGCCCAGGCGCTCCAGGTTCTCGTCCGCCGCCGCTTTGTCCTTTCGGGAATAGAAGGGCAGAATGCCCCGTGCCGAAAGCCGCCCGGAAAGCACGACCTCGTAGGCGCTTGCCGGAAAGTCCTTTTGGGCGGCGGTCTGCTGGGGCAGATAGCCGATTTCGGCGGCTTTCA
>CALGIL010000210.1 GCA_937914895.1 uncultured Angelakisella sp. | reverse complement strand
GAGGTCCCCCCATGACTGTCCCCTTTGACCCCTTGTACCAGCGCTACCCCTCCCAGCGGTATCCCATCTATGCCCGGGGGGGCATGGTAAACTGCTCCTCCCCCCAGGCTGCCGCCGCCGGGCTGGAGGTCCTGCGCAGGGGCGGCAACGCCATGGACGCCGCCGTGGCCGCCGCCGCGGCCCTAACCGTGGTGGAGCCCACCGCCAACGGCATTGGCGCCGACGCCTTTGCCCTGATCTGGTCGGAACAGGAGGGGCGGCTTTTCGGCCTTAATTCCAGCGGCCCCGCCCCCATGGCGGCCTCTATCGAGCAAATTCTGGCCGACGGCAATGACGAAAAGGCCAGTATGCCCGCCTACGGCTGGACCCCCGTCACCGTGCCCGGGGCCCCCATGGCCTGGGCGGAGCTCAATGGCCGGTTTGGGCGCCTGTCCCTGGCGGAAGACCTGGCCCCCGCCGTCCGCTACGCCCGGGAGGGCTACCCCTGCGCCCCCAACCTGGCCCTGATGTGGGGGCGGGCCTACGAAAAATTTTGCGAAAGCTGCACCGGCCCCGTCTTTGATGAGTGGTACCGGACCTTTGTCCCCCAGGGGAAGCCCTATGCCGCCGGGGACCTTATCCGTCTGCCCCATCACGCCGACACCCTGGAGGCCATTGGGGCCACCGGGGCCGCCGCCTTTTACACCGGGGACATCGCCCGAAAAATCGACGAGGAGAGCCGGAAGTTTGGCGGCTACCTCCGCTATGAGGACCTGGCGGCCTACCGGGCCCGGTGGGTGGAGCCCATCCGGGTGGATTACCGGGGCTATCAGGTCTGTGAGATTCCCCCCAACGGCCAGGGGATCGCCGCCCTTATGGCCCTCAACATCCTCAAGGAATTCTCCTTCCCCGAAAAGGACTGCGTCCAGACCTACCACCGCCAGCTGGAGGCCATGAAGATGGCCTTTGCCGACGCCTTCCGCTACGTCACCGACCCCGACCACATGGAGCTGGACTACCACCGCCTGCTGGATCCCGCCTACGGCGCCCGGCGGGCCGGGGAGATAGGCGCGGCCGCGGGCATTTACACCCACGCCGTCCCCCCCAAAAGCGGCACCGTCTACCTCTGCTGTGCCGACGGGGAGGGGAACATGGTCTCTTTCATCCAGTCCAACTACATGGGCTTCGGCTCCGGCGTGGTGGTGGGCGGCACCGGCGTGTCCCTGCAAAACCGGGGGCGGGACTTCTCCCTGCGGGCCGGGGACGCCAACTGCCTAAAGCCCGGCAAGCGCACTTACCACACCATCATCCCCGGCTTTTTGATGCGGGACGGGCAGCCCGTGGGCCCCTTTGGCGTCATGGGCGGGTATATGCAGCCCCAGGGCCATGTCCAGGTAGTGATGAACTATGTGGACTTCGGCCTGGACCCCCAGCAGGCTCTGGACGCCCCCCGCTGGCAGTGGATGCGGGACAACACCGTCACCGTGGAGACCCGCTTTGATATGGAGCTGGCCCGCCAGCTTGGGCGGCTGGGCCATAAAATCACCACGGACCTGTCCACCCCCAGCTTTGGCCGGGGTCAGATGATTGTCCGCCTGGACAACGGCGTGCTGGTGGGCGGCACCGAATCCCGCACCGACAGCAACATCGCATGCTTTTAGGGCGCGGTTAAAAAACAGGACCACCCCTGAGAGCGGTGGTCCTTACGGGCGGCTTATGATGCCTTCATTAAAACCTCCTGCTGTTTTGGGGTCCCGCGGCCGCCAGGCCGTTCCCATTTTACAGCAGGAGGTTTTGCTTTGCGGGGGCTTTTGATCGGTCTCCAGAAGAATTGGGGCGCTTTGTGCTTAAGCATTAAGACAAATAAGCCGCCTGTACGGGCAGCTTTTCCAAGAATCCTGGTCCGAGTAATGTG
>CALGIL010000209.1 GCA_937914895.1 uncultured Angelakisella sp. | reverse complement strand
AGCATAGCAATAAAAAGAAGTACCCCGCAGGGTCCTCCGGCAATTTTTGTTACTTTCCATTGCTGGAAAGTAATAGACAAAAGCCAGCCCACGTACTGCCAGGGTGGACAATAGGAAAACTATACCCATGACACCCTGCCCGCAGGGCACAAAAACCCCGGAGGAAGGCCCCGCCGGAGGCGCAGGAGGGATTGGGGCACGCCCCGTAGAGTAGAAAAGCGATACCTTGGTAAAAAAACAAGCCCCGCCCGCCAGGGCATTAAAACGCCCCCGGCAGGAATCCCCGCCGGAGGCGTAAATGGGCTTGGCCCCTTGGGCCAACATAGCGGCAGCGTAAACCCCGCCCGCCAGGGCATCAATCTCCCCCGGGGGTGTCCCCTTTGGAATCCTGGGGCGGAGCCCCGGCCTCGGGGGGATGGGGCGGCTCACCAGGTGCGGGAGAATCCCCCGGGTTCTGCCCCACGGGGGAGGACGCGTCGCCGACGGCCTGGGCGGGGATGTCCGCCAGCACCGTCTGCTCCCACTGGACGTCGTAAGGGTCCGGGGTCCACTTCCGGGTGAGGAACACAAAGAGCGCCAGCAGAACCGCCGATACACCGGTGGACAGCAGCCCCAGCCACAGGCCGGGGGTGGTGTACTCAAACCGAATGACCGATTCCCCGGCGGGCACCCGCACTGCCATAAAGCCGATGTTGGCCTTTTCCACCAGGGCCTCCTGACCATTGACGGTGGCGTGCCAGCCCTTGTCGTAGGGGACGCTGAAAAAGACAAGGCGGTCCCGGTCAAAGGCGGAGGTGGCGGTAAAGCCCCGGTTGTCAATCTCGAAGGTGTCGCAGGTCATGCTGCGGCGCTGGACCACAAAGGCCTCGTACTCGTCCATGGCAATGGCGTGGTCCCAGTCCTCCTCCACCTCGTCCAATAGGTCGCGGTTGCGGTCGGCCGCCTCGTCAGAAAGATACATGCCAAACAGCAGCGCCCGGGACTTCCAGTCCTGGGGCAGGCTGTCCCACTGCTCCGGGCGGATGACAAAGTCGTAGGAAAAGCCCATGGGGATAAAATACTCGTTTTCGTAAATGTTGTAGCCCAGGCGGGAATCCACCAGGGTGTAGCCCGGCATGGGCTCCTGGTCCGCCTCCAGGCCGCTGATATACAGCCACCGCACCGACAAAAGGGGCCGCAGGTAGGAATACTGGGTCTCGGGCTTGGAGGAGACATCCCGCTTGACCCCCACCTCGGGGTAAAATTCCATCAGGGACACCGGCACAATGCTGTGAAAGGCCTGAATGTTGGGGATGTTCCAGTACATGCCCAGGTTGTCGCTGCCCTTGTAGATGTCGCTGCGGGCAAACACCTCGTCAGAGACCAGCATCCGGTCCCGGCCCGGCAGGCCGGCATCGGTGATCCAGTCGTTGTTGGAGTAGGTGGCCTTGCCGATGAGCATAAAGCAGAAGGTAAAGAGGAAGCAGCCCACCATCAGGGTGCTGTACAGGGCGTGGCGGAATTTTTTCCCATCCTTCCACCGACGGCCCAGCAGCACCGCCGTGGCCAAAAAGCCGCCGACGGTAAGGGCGGTGGTGGCCAGAAAACGGCCCAGGTCGTTGTAGATGCCAAATACCCACTCCCCCTCCTGGGACCGGTGGGGGGTCAGGCCGGAAATGACCAGAATGGCCAGCAGCACGCCGCCGGTGGCCCGCAGGCCGGCGCGGAGGTTGTAATCCTGGGGACTTTCCAGCACCTTGGCGGTGGCCAGCACCAGCATCAGGGTGGGCATATAGTACCACCGGGCGTAGTAGGAGTAGTTGAGAAGCACAAACAGGTGGTTGCCCAGGGGCACCAGTGCCAGAATGGCCGAGACCCCCAGGATTTTTTTTAGCCAGTCCTTTTTGGCGGTAAACCAGTAGGCCATGGCGCCCACCGCGCCCACCACCGGCAGATAGGCGGACAAAGACGCCCAGGTGGCGCCGTGGTCCGGGAAGAGGTTGTTAAGGGCCGGCGGGTCGGGGGCAAAGAACAGGCTGTGGAGGATGATCTCATCGCGAGACATGCCAGAGTACACAGCAGCTGCT